>NZ_JBMDKE010000037.1:0-69596 GCF_057809555.1 Niveispirillum sp. FG156
GAAATCAGCGATCTGGTCACGGTCGGGATTGACCACCTCGCATCCGACCTGCGGATTTACCGCAACGTAATTTTGCTAACTATTTGATATATAATGACATACTATCGATCTTCTCTGCCTCCTAAAAAATTCGGTGACAAGCACATCCAAAACTAGCATGCTAGCGTGTAACAAATGACGGGAGGAACCCATGCATCTTTGGCCCGAAATCGCACGCGGCAGCATCCGCCTGGGATATGTCCAGGCTGGCCCGATCCGCACGCGCTATGTGGAGGCGGGGGACGCCGGCGCCGATGAGGCGGTGGTCTTCATCCCCGGCACGGGCGGCCATCTGGAGGCGTTTACACGCAACCTGCTGCCGCACGCTGAACAATACCGCACCATCGCGCTGGACATGATCGGCCACGGCTATAGCGACAAGCCCGACCATGATTATGAAATCCGCCATTATGTTCAGCATCTGCTGGATTTCTGCGATGCGCTGGGCCTGGCCCGCATCCATGTCCATGGGGAATCGCTGGGCGGCTGGATCGCGGCGCAATTCGCCATCGACCATCCCGACCGGGTGGCGACCCTGACGCTGAACACGGCCGGTGGCCTGAATACCGATCCCGCCGTCATGCAACGCGTCTACAACGTCACCATGAAAGCCGTGGCGGAGGCCAGCCCCGCCACCGTCCGCGCCCGCCTGGAATGGCTGATGCACGATCCAAAGCGCGTCACCGATGATCTGGTCGAGCTGCGCTTCGCTATCTACACTCAGCCCGGGTTCCTGCGCGCCATGGAACATATCCTGTGCCTGCAGAACATGGATATCCGCATGCGCAACGTGCTGACGGATGAAAGCCTGACGGGGGTGAAGGCGCCGACCCTGGTCATCTGGACCGACCATGACCCCACGGCGCCCGTGGCGACCGGCGAACGTTTCGCGCGCGCCATCCCCGATGCGCATCTGGTGATCATGGATGATTGCGCCCACTGGCCGCAATGGGAGAAGGCGGATGAGTTCAACCGCCTGCACCTGGAATTCCTGGCAAAGCACGCGCCGGCCTCCCGCCGGCCCGCCACCTGATGGGGGCGTCCATGTCGTCACCGAATGTGCGCATGATCTGCGCCTCGCACACACCCCTGATGGACCATGTGGATGCCGATCCGCAGGTGGATGCCGATGTGCGGCGCCACTTCGCCGCGCTGGCGGCGGAGGTGACGGAATTCGACCCCGAACTGATCGTCGAATTCGCACCTGACCATTTCAAAGGCTTCTTTTACGACATGCTGCCGCCCTTCACGGTCGGCATCCGCGCCACGGCCATCGGTGATTATGATATCGGCGGCATGGGCGATGCGTTCAACGTGCCGGAGGATCTGGCGCTGGATTGCGTGCGCGCCCTGCATGCATCCGATGTCGATGCCGCCATGTCCTACCGCGCGCAGCTGGACCATGGCTTCGCACAATTGCTGGTCCTGCTGACCGGCAATGTGGGGCGCTACCCGGTGCTGCCCATCCATATCAACTGTTCCGGCCCGCCCCTGCCCTCCTTCCGGCAGGTACGGCGACTGGGGACGGAGGTGGGGCGCTGGCTGTCGGGCCTGAACAGGCGGGTGCTGATCCTGGGCTCGGGCGGCCTGTCGCATGATCCGCCTATCCCCAGCATCCAGACGGCCCCACCGCCCGTCGCCGAAATGCTGATCGCTGGCCGCAACCCGCCCATGGAGGCGCGGCGTGCGCGTGAGCAGGCCAATTACGAAACAGCGCGCAAGCTGGCACGCGGCGAAGGAAGGGCCACACCGCTGAACCCCGACTGGGATCGCGCCTTCATGGAGCAGATGGCGACGCTGGATTTCGACAGCATCGCCACCCTGGGCGAGGCGGAACTGACCCGGCTGGCCGGGTGCGGCGGGCACGAGGTGCGCAACTGGGTCGCCGCCTATGCCGCCATGGCCGCCACGGGTC
This sequence comes from Niveispirillum sp. FG156, assembly GCF_057809555.1. Classification (NCBI taxonomy): domain Bacteria; kingdom Pseudomonadati; phylum Pseudomonadota; class Alphaproteobacteria; order Rhodospirillales; family Azospirillaceae; genus Niveispirillum; species Niveispirillum sp. FG156. Next base: position 1,955 of record NZ_JBMDKE010000037.1, read on the forward strand.
CCTTCGACCATCAGCAGATTTTCTATCGCGACATCCCGCAATGGAATGCCGGCATGGGCATCGCCACTGCCCGGCATCAGACGGCCTGAACAAGGAACAGCACAATGACGAAGGTTCTCGTCCTTTATTACTCCGCCTATGGCCATATGGAGATCATGGCCGAGGCGATGGCAGACGGTGCCCGCCGCACCGGTGCCGACGCCGTGGTGAAGCGCGTGCCGGAAACCGCACCGGAGGAGGTGGCCAAGGCCGCCCATTTCAAGCTGGACCAGAAGGCTCCCGTCGCGACCGTGGAAGAGTTGGGCGAGTATGACGCCATCATCGTCGGCTCCCCCACCCGCTTCGGTCGCATTGCCAGCCAGATGGCCGCCTTCTGGGACCGCACGGGTCCGCTCTGGTACTCAGGCGCCCTGCGCGGCAAGATCGGGGCGGCCTTCACCTCCACCGCCACCCAGCATGGCGGACAGGAAACGACCCTCTTCTCCATCATCACCAATCTGCTGCACCATGGCATGCTGGTGTGTGGTTTGCCCTATTCGCATCAGGGGCAGATGCGCATTGATGAGGTGACGGGCGGCTCCCCCTATGGCGCCAGCACCGTCAGCGGCATGAAGGGTGAGCGGCTTCCGTCGGAAACCGAACTGGAAGGTGCCCGCCACCAGGGAGAGACTGTGGCCCGGCTGGCAGGCCGGCTCGGTGCCTGAAAGGTGCCGGGGCAACGATAAAACGGGAGGAGGAGTGCCAAGATGATCAACGGCTTGCAACATCTGGCCCTGGGCGTGCCGGACCTGGCACCCGGTGCCGACTTCTATGAAACCTTCGGCCTGTCGGTGGAAAACCGCGCCGACCATCTGGCCTTTCGCTGCAAGGGGCGGGCACAGGACCAAATTGTGCTGGTGGAGACGGGGCAATCACGGCGCTTCCACCATGTCTCTTTTGGCACGGACGCAGCGGGGCTGGAAGCCATCGCCGGTCGCCTGCATGTGCGCGGGGTGCAGTTGCTGCCCCGCCCCTTCGCCGGTGCCGCAGAGGGCTTGTGGTTCCTGGACCCGGATGCGCATCTGGTGAATGTGCAGGTCGCGGACAATGCCGGGCGCGCACCGGAAGCGGGACCGGTGATCAACAGCCCCGGCCTGAACCCGCGCGCCGGCACGCGTGGCTGCCCGACCCGGGCGCTGCCCACCAATCCGCGTCGGTTGGGCCACCTGATCCTGTTCACGCCCGACGTGACGCGCAAGCTGACCTTCTATTGTCAGGTGCTGGGCATGAAACTGTCCGACACGTTGAAGGATGAATATGGCGCCTTCCTGCGGATCGCCGGCGACAGCGACCATCATGTCATCGGCTTCCTGAATTCGCCGGCCCCCGGTTTCCACCATGCCAGTTTCGAAATGGCGTCGGTCGATGAAGCGGAACTGGCGGCGGTGAAGCTGAAGACCAAGGGTTACAAACATGCCTGGGGACCGGGGCGGCATGCCATCGGGTCCAATTACTTCCATTATTTCCGCGATCCGTGGAATGGCATGTGTGAATATTACTATGACATGGACCATATCCCGGCCCAATGCGACTGGGAGGCCATTGAATGGACCAAACAGGACGGCATGTTCCTCTGGTCCGCTGACGGCCCGCCGCCCCCAGATTTCGGCCGCAATTACGAGATCGACTGAGGAAGAGGAAAATCATGGACCTGGGTTTGAAGGCCAAGAGCGCCATTGTCTGCGCCGCCAGCCAGGGGCTGGGGCGGGCCTGCGCCATGGCCCTGGCACGCGAAGGCGCCAATGTCGTCATCAATGGCAGGACCGAAGAAACGCTGTTGGCGACCGCCGCCGACATCAGGCGGGAAGCGCCGGACGTGACGGTGATCCCCGTACTTGGCGATATCAGCGACCCGGCAATCCGGGCAGCCGTAGTCGCGGCGGCCCCGCAGACGGATATCCTGGTCAATAATAATGGCGGCCCACCGCCCGGTGATTTCCGGGATTGGGACCGTGACACCTGGATCAAGGCACTGGACGCCAATCTGCTGACGGCGGTGGAACTGATCCGCCTGACGGTGGATGGCATGGCGGAACGCGGCTATGGCCGCATTGTCAACATCACCTCCTCCTCCGTGCGCGTGCCCATCCCCGTGATCGGGCTGTCCAGTGCGGCGCGGGCGGCGTTGACAGGGTTCGTGCTGGGTCTGGTTCCGTCCCTGTCGGGCAAGGGTGTGACCATCAACAACCTGTTGCCCGGCCCGTTCGACACCAACCGCTTGCGCCATTCCAAGGCGATCACGATGCATTTGACCAAGAACCATGTGGCCGGTCGCGTGGGCGATCCTGACGAACTGGGCGCCATGTGCGCGTTCCTGTGCGGACGCTATGCCGGCTACATCACGGGGCAGAACATCCAGATGGACGGCGGCCTCTATCCTGGAAATTTCTGACGGACGGGGAGACTCCCACCCCGACTGAGCGCCCGCTGGCAACGGCGGGCGCCTTTTTTATGCGCCACACTTCCCCCCAAAAAAAGACCGCCGGCCAGGGACAGGGGGTGAACCCTGCCCCGACCGGCGGTGTATCCGCAGTCAGATCGGAAAAGTTACGCCACATCCGCCAGGAAGGAAGCCGCTCCCTGGATGTTCAAAGTCGGGCTGCGCCAGGCCACATATCCGTCGGGACGGATGATGTAGAGGGCCTGACCATCCCGGAGATCGACGCCGTAACGCTCAAACACATCCGACAAGGCGGTGAATTCCACCCCCTGGCCCATGCCGAAATCCTGACGCGCCACCAGATGCGCCGACAGGTTGGGCCGGTCCGCCACCATCCCAGCCAGCGACTGGTTCAGATGCTCGATCTGCCGTGCGTCCAGCGGTTTGCGCGACAGGGCCAGCACCGTCATCCGGTAACCGGCCAGCAGGTCGAAAACCTCCCGCCCCAACCGCAGGGGGGCGTTCGGCGCCCGTGCGCCCGGCACCGGCCCCTTCTTCCAGCCGGCCCTGTCAGATGCGACCGCCGCCGTACCTGCGGGATAGATGATGTCGCGCTGTGACAGGCGGCGGAAGGCCTTGGTCTGAATGGGCCGCGCGCGCGATATGATCTTCAACATCAGCGGCAGGATCAGGTCGCGCAGCGCCGCCTTGAACCCCGCCTGACCGGCAGCGGCGGCGAACAGGCGGCCTGTGCTTTTCACCACCTTCTCGCCCACGGGCCGGCGCTCCCCGTCATAGGTGTCCAGAAGCGCGGCATTGCCGCCACGCAGGGCGGCGGACAGTTTCCAGGCCAGGTTCGCCGCATCCTGAAGGCCGGTATTCATCCCCTGCCCGCCCGCCGGCGAATGGATATGGGCGGCATCCCCCGCCACAAAGGCCCGGCCAGACCGATACCGGTCCACGAACCGGTGATGGGCGCGATAGCGGGTGATCCAGACCGGATCGCTGAGCGTGATGGGCATGTTGATGGCGGCCGACATGCCTTCCTGCATTTCCTTCAGGTCCAGGGGCAGCGGCTGCGCCGCCTCCCCTTCGCCGAAGCCACCGGAAAGATCGGTCGCCATCACACGTGACAGCCGGCTACCGTAAAGCGGCAGGAACAGGCCGATGCGCCGACCATTGATGAAGACACGGAACCGGTGATGGTCCAGCGGCCATTCCACCTTGCAATCGGCCAGCAGGAAACGCTGCGGCAGCATCTCCCCGTCCCAGCCAATGCCCGCCGCCTCGCGCACCACGCTGCGCGATCCATCCGCGCCGACGATGTAGGTGCTGCGGATTTCCTCGACCGTACCGTCCAGGGCCGTGACATGGGCGCTGACCCCGTCCTGATCCTGCACCAGATTAAGCAATTGCCTGCCGCGCTCCACCCGCACGCCTTGCGCCTCCAGATCCTGGATCAGCAGCGTTTCCGTCTCCGATTGCGGGATCATCAGGATGAAGGGAAAGGGTGTATCGGCGGTGCGGGCCAGATCGAAATTCAACCCGCCCCGGAACGGCCCCTTCACATGCAGGTTCACCGAACCGGCAATGACGCCGCGCGCCAGGAAACGGTCGGCCAGACCGATGGATTGCATCAGTTCCAGGGTGCGCGCCTGGACCGCGAAGGCACGGGATTCACGCGTGGGTTCGACCCGGCGTTCGATGATCCGCACCTTCACGCCGCTGCGCACCAGCAGGCACGCCGCCATCAGGCCCGTGGGACCGGCACCGACAACCAGGACCTCACAATCCGGTACCGCGCTCATGGGACGTCCCCCTTCGCGGCGAAGGTGCGGCAGAGCGTGATGGCATAGGGTTCTGTAAACAGGTCCTCGCGGCTGTCCTGTACCCAGCGCGCCACCTCGCCGCCGACATGCAGCTTGAAGGCATCCTCATCGATGAAGGTGTTGAAAATGGCGAAGCGGCCACCGCCCAGGTCCATGGCGCGAAAGCTGGTGGTGCCGGGCTCTGCCTGCAGGCGGCGCGCCGCCTCTGTCAGGAAGACGCGCGCGGCATCTTCCTTCCCGGGGCATGCCTCCATCGTCGCCCAGACGGCAAGTGCATCCGTCGGCATATCATCCTCCCTGCTTGGATCGTTATGCCGGTAGAATGTGCAGACGATGATCAAAGTGTCAACAGTTTGCAGTTGCACTGTCGACAAATACTGCTAGAATGGTTTGCATCATGAATGAACGCGCCCCAACCCCGTCTCGTGAGAATGTCACCGCCGTCTATCGGCGGCTACGCCGGATGATCCTGTCCGGCAAGCTGAAGGGCGGGCAGCACCTTTCCCAGGTGCAACTGGCCCTGGATTTCGACACCAGCCGGGGACCGGTGCGCGAGGCGCTGCGCATGTTGCAGCAGGAAGGACTGATCGAGGCGGAAACCAACCAGCAGGGACGGGTCGTCAGCTATTCCATCGATGATCTGGAACAGGTCTTCTCCTTGTTGACACTCAACGCCGCCATGGCCATCCGGGCGGGGGCGGACCGGTTGACGGAGGCCGACATGGCCATCGTCCGCCGCGCCGTCGCCCGGATCGAAGCGGCACCGGAACTGGCGCAAAGTCCACGGGGCGCCACACGGCGGCGGCTGGCGTTCCGGCGGCTGATCAGCACGCTCTGCCGCCATGGCGGACGCCATGTCACGCAGATGATCGATGATCTGCTGGACCGGCTGGCCATGTTCCGTGGCATGCATGAGGTGGTGGGCAGTCCCCCGCCCTATCCGCTGGAGAACGGGTTCCAGCCCCTGCTGGACGCCTGCGAGAAGAAGGACGCGGCAACGGCTGCCCTGTTCATGACGGAAAAGATCGCCAACATCGCCGGCAAGGCCCTGGCCTATCTCGACCGGCGCTATCTGCCGGTGCAACTGAACCTGTATGTGGAAGCCGTGCGCGGCGCGTTGAGCGCCTCCGGACAAGCCGGCCCCTCCACTGTGACCATCCGCGTGCGCGGCATGCCCGGCGGACGTGTGGAATGCGTGATCCTGCCCGACTGAGCAGTCGCCGCAGGAAGTGTTGACACCTATGCTGCGCACCAGCCGTAACCGACACCGAATCAACAGGTGGAACCATGGATATGATTGCCCCGCGTGAGGGCGGATTGTCCGCCCGCGATGGGCCACGCCCCCGCACGACCCCACATGCCCCGCACAGCCAGATCGACCAGATCCCGACGGACCGGCGGCAGCTGGGACGGTCGCTGCTGACGGCACTGTCGGCCCTGCCCGGTGTGGAAACCGGCAGTAGCCGGCGCGCCCCGCCCGGTACCGTCGGGCTATACCTGCGCGGAGGGCGGCCCATGGAACGGCCACGGGCCTTCCTTCTGGGCCATGAATTCGCCCATGTGCATCTGGAGGATGATGGCAGCCTGCATACCGTCCTGCCCGAGCCGCTGCGCGGCGATGCCATCGCCAAAGGCTGGGCCGAACCGCACCCGTTGGCCGGATACCCCACCGTGTCGCCCGACACCGTGATGATCTACGCACCCCGCAACCAGGAGGAGGTGTCATTGGTCGCCTGGCTGGTCCGCAACGCCCACGCATACGCATCCGACAGCGTCAGCGCGGAACCAGCCTTCTAAAACCGCCGCAGGCCGCGAAACAGCCATCGCAGCCCGCCCAATCTTCAAAATCAAGCCATGACCAACCGGCATCCGGACGCTTCACCGGGGGCCGGAGAGGGAGGTTGCACGCCCAGACGCGGAAGTTTCCGCAATCATACCAATCCGCCTTGATGCTGACCAATAGTCAGCATCAAGGCGGCCCTCAAACGCCGGGCGCGCGCATCCGCGCGCTTGGCTTACGGCGCACGAGCGCCGGGCCGCCAGTCGGCGGCCTCCAATCCACCGAAGGTCAAACCTTCGGCGGATTGGTATCAGAACAACAAGGGTCCGGGTGTGGTTTCAGCCAGCCGTCCCCGCCCTTGCCGAAATAATCCAACCGACGACAATAAATATCTTGGGGAGGTACTCATGAAGAAAATCCTTCTGGCCGGCACAGCCCTGCTGACCGGCCTGACCGCAACCACCGCCTTCGCGCAGACACCCGCACCGGCCAAATCCGGGCTTGAGGAGTTCGTACTGGAAGAGATCGTGGTCACGGCGGTGCGTGCGCAGACGCTGTTGTCCAAGACGCCCGTGTCGGTGTCCGCCGTCAGCGCCGACAATCTGCGCGACCAGGGCATCAGCGACCCGACCAATCTGGCCGACGCGGTGCCGAACCTGGCCATCGACCGCGTCAATGGTGCCGGCGTGCAGATCACCATCCGTGGCGTTTCCAGCACCGATAACAGCGAGAAGGGCGACCCGTCCGCCGCCTTCCTGGTGGATGGCGTCTATATCGCGCGGCCACAAGCACAAGAGGTCAGCTTCTTCGACCTGGAACGGGTGGAGGTGCTGCGCGGCCCGCAGGGCACGCTTTACGGACGCAATACCACGGCGGGTCTGATCAACCTGATCTCCGCCCGTCCCAAGGATAAGTTCCAGGCATCCGGCGACCTTGCCTATGGCAGCTATGATACGCTGCAGGCCGCCGCTATGGTGAATGTGCCCGTGGATGACAACATCGCCATCCGCGCCGCCGCCAACTACAATTACCGCGATAGCTACCTGTACGAGGGCGCGTCCACCCCTTCGCTTGATGCCGGCAAGAAGGACCTGTCCTTCCGGCTTAGCGCCAAGGCCGATATCGGGGAACGGGTGCGGCTCTATGTAAAGGGCGACACCAGCACGATGAAGGGCAATCCCCAGACCGGGGTGGCCCTGTCCAACTTCTTCCAGATGCCGATCATTGCGGCCCCCAACGGACAGCGCGGGGCCACGCCCATCCGCCTTTCCGACCAATCGTCAAAGGAACTGCGCACCCTGGGCTTCACCCAGAACCGCAAATCCACGACCGATAACAGCACCTGGGGCATCCATGGCGAGCTGGAGGTCGATATTGTCGAGAACCTGACCGCCACCTACCTCGGCTCCTACCGTGAATTCACGCGCGACGAATTACAGCGCGGCTATGTAGGTCTGACCTATCAGGCGCTGCCCGGACTGCCGCCGCCGGGCGTGCGGGTACCGCTGGAAGCCACGTTCGATGGCGAGTATGAGCAGCAGTCGCATGAGCTGCGCTTCGCCTATCAGACCGACCGCCTGTTGGCCCAGGGTGGGGTCTATTATTTCCGTGAACAGTCCGGCGTGGAATTCCTGCTGTTCGGCACGCGCGGCTTCACGGCCGGCCAGCGTGGCTATGTCTATGGTTTCCCGCAGGACCCAACCATCTCCAAGACGTTGGGCTTCTTCGGGCAGGCGACCTTCAACCTGACCGATGATCTGCGTTTCACGGGCGGCCTGCGCCATACCAGCGATGACAAGTCTCGCGTGGGCGCCACCATCAACCACGCCAATGTCACCGATCCCCTTGATTTCACACCCGCCACCCAGCCCGGAACCACCAATCCGCGCGGACAGCGGGACTCACTGAACAATGCCGCCGTCAGCTATACCAAGCTGACCTGGCGGGCGGGCCTGGACTATGACCTGACCGACGATACGATGCTCTATGGCACCGTCTCCACGGGCTACAAGGCCGGTGGCTTCAACGAGGGCTGCCTTGCCGGGCAGGTGAACTGCAATGCGCCGGTTCCCGCCAGCGATCTGTTCTATTCACCCGAAACCCTGACCGCCTATGAGGCGGGGGTGAAGACCAGTCTGGCCAACCGCAAGGTCCGGCTGACCGGCGCCTATTTCCACTATGATTATTCCAACCTGCAGCTCAGCCAGATCTCGGCCACCTATTGCGGTGGCGCGCCGTGCCTGGTGACCAGCAATGCCGGCAAGGCGAAGATCGACGGCGTGGAACTGGAGGCCCTGGCCCAGCCCGATGCGCGCAACCGCTTCAACCTGTCGCTGGCCTGGCTGGATGCCCGCTACACCGATTATCTGGTCTCCGCCGGCGTCAATCTGAAGGGTGAGCAGTTGGACCGGTCGCCGAAATGGACGGCCACCCTGGGCTATGACCACACGCTGCCGGTGGGCGAAGGGTCACTGGTGCTGGGCGCGCGGTCGCGGATCAGCGGCGGCTATCACCTGATCAATACCGCGCTGCGCAACTTCTTGCGTCAGCCCAGCTTCACGCGCACAGACCTGACGGCGACCTACAATGCGCCCGGCGACCGCTATTACATCCAGGCCTATGCCAAGAACCTGGAGAATGACATCGCCCTGGGCAGTGTCGCCCTGTCGGCCAATTACCCGGCCATGACCGATGGCACAGCCCAGATCTCCGACCCCCGCACCTTCGGCGTGCGGGCCGGGTTCAAGTTCTGAGGTGGTGGCCGTAGGTCAGGTCGAGCGGAGCGAGCCCTGACAGAAAAGGCTTGAAAGCAATACTGTCAGGGCTCGGCTGGCGCCTCGACCTGACCTACGGGTCGCCGGGAGGAGATCATGGAATTCACGACCTCGCTGGCCGCACCCTGGGTCATCCCGACCCTGCTGGTCATCCACCTCATCGCCATCGCCTTCATCATCGGTTCAGCACTGGTCAGCAATTTGCGGCTTGCCGGTGTCCTGGCGGGTGATGTGGAGGTGGGTACGGTTCTGCGCCGCTATCGGCCCTGGCTTTGGGGGGCACTGACGGTAGCACTGATATCCGGACTGATCATGGCCGTCGCGCGACCGGACAGGCTGCTCGGCAACCCGGTCTTCGGGGCGAAGCTGGTGCTGCTGCTGACAGCCATTGTCATGACGCTGCTGGCATCCCGGCTGCCGAAGCCGCTGGCCTGGGTGTCACTGGGCCTGTGGATCGCCGTGATCGTCTGTGGGCGCTGGGTCGCCTACGCGGTTTGAAAGGGGCATCATGAGCGACTTTCTTCACGCCGTTCAGGCCTCAATGATCGGGCAGTTCATGCGCGACAGCGCGCTGGCCTTGCCCGGCGTCGCGGCGCTGCATGTCGTCGCGGTCGCCCTGGTCCTGGGCACTATCGCCATTGTCGATCTGCGCCTGCTGGGCCTTGTCGCACACCGGCGCGGTGTCCAGCATCTGGCTCGCGAGATGCTGCCCTTCACCTGGGCCGCCTTCGCCCTGGCGGTTCTGACGGGCCTGCTGCTGTTCAGCGGCCATGCGGTCGACTATGTCGGGAAGGGGCCGTTCAAGGGCAAGATGCTCATGCTGCTGCTGGCCGGCATCAACATGGCGGTCTTTCACGCCACGGTCTGGCGGCGCGTCGCGGATTGGGACCATGCAAGGCAGCCGCCGGTGGGTGCCCGTATCGCCGGGGGCCTGTCGCTGCTGTTCTGGACCGGGGCCATCTTCGCGGGCCGCTGGATCGGTTTGGTCTGATCGCAGTTCCCAAGAAGGAAAACGGCCCGCGATGAACATCGCGGGCCGTTTGCACATCATCCCCGCCGCAGGATCAGTTCCGCCGCCCGTTGGCCGATGGCCATGGCCGGGCCGTTGGTATTGCCCGACACAGGCGTGGGCATGATGGAGCAATCGACAACCCGCAGCCCCTCAACCCCATGCACGCGACAGGCATCATCCACAACGGATGTGGCAGGATCGGTGCCCATGGAACAGGTGCCGGTGCCATGCAGGCCCGGATCGGTCATGCCGCGCAGTTCGGCCAATATCTCCGCATCGGTTTGAAGGGCCAAACCGGGCTGCCGCTCCTCCCCCACGAAGCGCGCTAGGGCCTTGGACCCCGCCATCCGGCGCAGCAGGCGGAACAGTTCCAGCGCCTTGCGCTGATCCTCTTCCTCCTGCCAGAAGCGCGGATCGATGACGGGGGCGTCGCGGAAATCGGCGCTGGCCAGCCGCACGGTCCCGCGCCCCTTGGGCCGCAGATGAAAGCCCGCGAAGGTGATGCCCGGCCTGTCGGAAATCGGGCTGCCGGGATTGGCGGCCATTTCCTTGACGGTGCGCATGGCGAAGGGAGAGGCGGCAAGCTGCATGTCGGGCCAGTCGGCGGGCGCCCCCTCCCCCGACACCAGGGCCGTGACCGGCATGCCGACCCGCGCCAGTGGCCCCGTGCCTGTCAGGAAATAGCGCAGGGCATTGCGCGGCAGCCGCCAGCCCCGAAATTCCCGGTTCAGGCCCGGATGGTTGCGCAGATCGTAGGAGATGCCCATCTTCTGATGGTCGCACCAATTCTCCCCCACCGCCGGCAGGTCGCGCAGGACCTGGATACCCTGCTGCGCCAGATGCGCACCCGGCCCGATGCCCGACAGCATCAGAAGCTGGGGGGAACGATAGACGCCGGCGGACAGCACGATATCCCGGCCGGCCGTATGGCGCAGGGTTTCCCCGCCCCGCTCGCATTCGATGGCGATCGCCCGCCCTCCCTCGACCACCACCCGTTTCACCAGGCAATCGGTGACGATCGACAGGTTGGGCCGGTTGCGCACAGGGGCCAGGAACGATTCATAGGCCGAAGCCCGTTGTCCACTGCGGTTCACGGTATATTGCGTGCGCCCAACCCCTTCCAAGGCCGGGGCGCAGATATCCTCCGTCCAGGGGATTCCCATTTCCCGGCAGGCGCCGACGATGGCATCGAAAACCGGCCCGCGATATGTGGCCTGGGTGATCTGCTGTGGGCCTTCCAGGCCGCGTGAGCTGTCGGCGCCGGCGGCCTGATAATCCTCGATCTGGCGATAGGCCTTGCGGATCGCCGTCCAGCCCCAGGAGGGGAGGCCCGCGTCGCGCCAGACGTCGAAATCGCGCGGCTGTCCGCGCAGATACCAGGTTCCGTTGACGGCAGAGGAGCCGCCGAGACCGCGCCCATAGCTGTGCCGTTCCGGTCGACGCCCCGGCTGCGGCACCACGGGGAAGGACCAGTAATAGTCCGGATTGCCCATGATCTTCGCGAAGCCGGCGGCCATCTTGATGAACACGCTCTGGTTCGTGCCGCCGGCCTCCACCAGCAGAACCCGGTTGGCGGGATCATCGCTGAGCCGCCGTGCCACCACGCAGCCCGCCGACCCAGCCCCCACCACGATATAGTCAAAATCAGCCATTCTTTGATCTTTCCGATCCATTGATGCCCATGACCCGCGCGTTCAGTGCCAGGTCGGCACCGCCAGCGGCGAAATCGTCGAAAGCGTGTTCGGTGACGCGGATGATATGCCGATCAATGAAGGGCACGCCCTTGCAGCCCACTGCGGTCGTCCAGCCAGCGATGGCGTCAAGCGAGTTGAACGGGGCTTTGTCGCCCGCGACCTGCGCCAGGAAAATGGTGGGTCCCTTGATCGTGCGCATCTCTACACCTCGAATTCGACCCAGCCGGCCCCGGCCCGGCTGGCGGTGACGGCCAGATGGATGAAGGCCATGCTGCGCAGCCCGTCATCGATACCGGGCAGCAAGCTGCCCTCCTTCTCCCCCCGCAATTGCCGGGCGAAGTCACGATAGAGGTTGGCGAAGGCCTCCAGATATCCTTCCGGATGGCCGCCAGGTGTGCGGGTGGCCCGGCACGCATCGGGACCTAGGCTGGCATCGCCCGCCTGGATGATCTCCGTCCGCCCGTCGCCGTGCCGCCAGATCAGCATGTTCGGCTGTTCCTGGCTCCAATCCAGGCCCGCTTTGTCACCATAGACGCGCAGGCGCAGCCCGTTGCGCTCCCCCACCATGATCTGGGAGGCCAGCAGCACGCCACGCGCGCCGTTATTGAAACGCAGCAGCACCTGACAATCATCATCCAGCGCACGGCCCGGCACCATGGCGGCAAGATCGGCCAGCAATTGCGTAACCCGCAGTCCCGTCACGAATTCCGCCAGATGAAAGGCATGCACGCCGATATCGGCAATGGCCCCGCCTTCACCCGCCTGGGCCGGATCGGTGCGCCACAGCGCCTGTTTGCCCTCCGCAGCGCTGGCCAGCCAGCCTTGCGGATATTCCACCACCACCTTGCGCACGGCCCCCAGCGCACCAGACGCTACCCGCGCCCGCGCGTCGCGCACTAACGGATATCCCGAATAGGTGTAGGTCAGGCCATAAAGCCGGCGCGTGCGGGCGATGATGGCGGCCAGTTCCTTGGCCTCCGCCAGGGTGGCCGTCGCCGGCTTGTCGCACATCACCGCCACACCCGCCCGCAGCGCCATGCGCGCCGCCGTGAAATGATGGTGGTTGGGCGACGCGATGGTGACGAAATCGATCCCGTCATCACGGCCCGCCTCCGTCGCCAGCATCGTTGCGACATCGGGATAGGCCCGCTTGGGATCGATACGATAGATGTCGCCGGCCTGACGCGACCGGGCGGGATCACTGCTGAATGCGCCGGCAACCAGTTCAATCTCCCGGTCCAACTCGGCGGCGATGCGATGAATCGGGCCGATAAAGGCACCCGCCCCGCCGCCGATCAGTCCCATGCGTAGCCGCCGCATCACATCTCTCCTGCCATCTTCGGATTTTGGCGCAACGCCTGACGCCGCGCCGGGGCGTTCGATGCCATCTGATCGGGAAACGGATTGCAGGCGCTGCGCCGGCCAGCCTGTCAGGACCGGCACGTCCGTCATGGGGTCCAGAACCCGCACCGTGCATCCGCATGGGTAGTGATACAAGCCCGCAAGCTAGAATGCAAGAATTCTAGTTTGCGGTATTTCTCCGTCGTTCTGGCCCCAAATCCCCCACACACCAGACGCAAGATGGAGGAAGAAAGAGTTGCGCGGCCTGTGCCGCCACAGGCCGCAACGGCATCGCGTCCCCATTAAGTCTAGGACTTCTGCCGTACTCATCATCGGCCATCAGCGAACAGACCTGTCCCCTATCTTGTCCGCCCGCTTACGAGAGCCCTTGCATGCCAGTGAAAAGCCTGCTATTCAGAGGATGAAGCGAACGCACGGGATGGCTGCCCGGCGGCGATGATACGATCCGTTCCCCGAATACATACCAGGGCATGTATTGCCTCTGGTCAGCGGGGCGGTACCTGTTCATCATCAACATGGTTGCATGCGACACTGTTCCCATCGGGGGCAGTGGCCGATCAGCGCCTCCCGCCGGTTCCCCCTGATTTCCCCTTATCTCCAGCGCCCCCATGCCCTGCCCCCGCAGGTTGGAGAACCGTAGATCATGCCGAGGAGACACGCTCGATGAGCAACGAGTTGCAACGGACGAACCGGAACCAGGCCGACAGGGCCAAACAGGGGATCGTCGTCTTTTCCCGCGTGGGTCAGCGCGACCTGTTCGCCGACAATGCCATTGAAAGGACGCCCGACGGCTGGCGTCTGCTGATCCGCAATCCCTGGTACACGGGCACCTATCTGTCCACAGTATCCTTCATCAAGATCAGCGTGAACGGCCATGTGGTGGCGGAGGCGGACACCTTTATCGCCCTGCGCGGGCAGAAGGTCCCTGTCGCCTATGCCAAATATCTGCATGAAATCTGGTGGGGCATGGGCGAGGTGGCAGAAGTGCTGCTGACCGACGCGGCACTGGCCGACATCGTGACCGCCAGCAACCAGGTCGGCGTCGATATCGATATGCGCACGACCTTCAGCTACGGCTTCCCCAACGACACGCTGCCCTACCGGCTGACCGGTGAACTGGAGATGCGTTGAAATGAAACTCGGCCTCAGCCTCTACACCTTCGGCGCCGACATCCATGCCGGCAAGATGAACGTCTTCGATGCCATCCGCAAAGCCGCCGAGATCGGCTGCGATGGCGTGGAGATCATCGCAGAGCAGCATATCCCCGGCTGGCCCAATCCCAACCTGGATGACCTGACGGCCATCCGGGAACTGGTGGCCTCGCTGGACATGGAGATTTTCTGTTTCAGCTGCTATTTCGGCAAGAATATCCGCAGCGACCGGCCCCAGACCTGGGAAGAACTGATCCACAACGCCAAGCGGATCATCGCCCTGACGGCGCATCTGGGCGCCAAGGTCATGCGCCCCGCCTTCAATGCCGAACCGGTCGGTGAACTGATCGAATTCGTGAAGGCCGTGCTGCCGACGCTGGAGAAATACGGCGTCATCTGGGGCGTGGAACTGCACGCCCCGCACCCGCCATCCTACTATCTAGAAGCGCTGGAGACCGTGGCCTCGCCCTGGTTCCGGCTGGTTCCCGACTTCTCCTGCTGGCAGGGGCCGAACGCGCCGGGGCAGATACAGACCAACCCGCTTTCCACCTTTGAACCACTGCTGAAATACACGGTGCATTGCCACGCCAAGGCACACATGTTCGATGCGGCGGGGGAAGAGCCGAACACGCCCTACAAGGAATTGCTGGGCATGCTGGCCGATCATGGCTTCAAGGGTTCCATCGCCGGGGAATATGAGGGCTGGTTCATCAATTACCTGCCATCCGAACAACCGGCCCGGACCCTGTTCAACCTGCTGGAGCGATACGGACGATAGGTCGCCCTCCAGGCAAACCCGCCGTAGGTCGCGGGTGAGCGACAGCGAACCCCGACAAGCGACAGTGCCATTGAATGTCGGGGTTCATCTCCGCCTCACCCACGACCTACGGACATTTACGACGTGTGACCGCGCAAAGGAGTGCCAATGTCCGCTTCCCATCCAGAGACCATGCAAGGTGCCTATGCCCCCGCCCAGGGGGTGAAAACACCCAGCCTGCGTGAACAGCGGCTGCTCGGGCTGCTCTTTACGCTGGGGCTGGCGGCGGTGTCGCTGTTCCTGTTCTGGACGGCCCTGCAATCGGTCTTTCTGGCTTTGCAGGTCCAGAAGATTGATCCCGCAGGGGCGGCGGGCAGCTTGGCCTTCGTGATCGGCATCGGGGCCGTCGGCGCGCTGTTCACAGCACCGGCGGCCGGCGCGCTCAGCGATCGGACCCGCAGCCGGATCGGCGGGCGGGGCCCGTGGATGCTGGGCGGCGCCGGGGCGACCATCGTGCTGGCCCTGCTGTTGTCGCAGGCCGGCAGCATCACGGAACTGGCGATCTATTGGCTGTTGATCCAGGTCAGCACCAATCTGGTCTTCACGCCCATCACCGCCTATATCCCGGAACGGGTGCCGGTGGCGCGGCGCGGCATCTTCTCCGCCGCCATCGGGCTTTCCCATCTAGGAGGCGTGCTGTTCGGTCAGGTGTTCGGTGCGGCATTCGCGGAGCGGATGCTGCTGGGCTATGCCGTCATCAGCGTGCTTTTACTGCTAGCCATCAGCGTCTTTGTGGTGGTGAACCGCCGGTCCAATATTGGGGAGCCGAAGCCGCCCTTCAACCTGTCGAAGCTGCTCTCTACCTTCTGGGTCAATCCCTTGAAATATCCGGCCTTCGGCTGGACCTTCCTGGGCCGCTTCCTGATGCTGACGGGCTTTTTCCCGCTGAAGGTCTATCTGCTTTACATCTTGCAGGATTATGTCGGCCTGGGTGCCGACGCCGTGAAGAACGTGCCGGCCATGGGCCTGGCCGGCATGGCGGGAGCCGCCATCGGCACACCCCTGGCCGGCTGGCTGAGCGACCGACTGGGTGTCACGCGACCGCTGATCTATATCTGCGCCACTGTGATGGTCGGGGCCATCCTGGTACCCCTGGCTTTCCCCACCTTCGCAGGCATGGTCATCTATTCCTTCCTGATCGGGGCCGGCTTCGGCGGCTTCGGATCGGTGGATTATGTGCTGATCACCAAGGTACTGCCGTCGCAGGATGATGCGGGCAAGGATCTGGGCATCATCAACATGACCACGACCCTGTCCCAGACACTGGGCGTCGGACTGGCGGGCGCCATGGTCAGCATGGTCGGGACCTATGGCGTGCTGTTCCCCATGGGGATCGGCTTCATCACCCTGGGCACGCTCTGCGTGGCCTTCATCAAGGGCGTGCGGTAGGGCGGACAAGGGGCAGCCTATCCCACCAACCTTTCGACGTCACGGGACGGCGGCATGCCGAAGGCCCTGCTATATTCGCGGCTGAACTGCGACGCGCTTTCATAGCCGACCTGATAGGCCGCCTCGCCCGCCTCCATGCCGGATGCCAGCAGGCGCCGCGCCATGTGCAGGCGCATGGTCTTTTGATATTGCAGCGGGCTCATCGCTGTTACCGCCCGGAAATGCCGGTGGAAAGATGCGACACTCATGCCCGCAATCTCCGCCAACATGCCGGTGCGCAGCGTTTCCTCATAATGGCTGCCGATCCAGTCGATCACCCGGCGGATGCGGGCCAGGCGACTGTCGGCCTGTGCGATCTGGCACAGGTGCCCGCCCAGCGGCCCCCGCAGCAGACGGTAAATGATTTCCCGTTCGCGGGCCGCCGCCAGGGCCGGCACATCCTCCGGCTGATCCAGCAGCGACAAGAACCAGTTCCAGGCCTCCAGCAGGTCCGGCGTGACGGCGCTGACCCCGAAACAGGGCTGATCCCCCGCAACGGGCGCGTTGTTGACCAGTCCCGGCGGCAGACCGGCAATCAGATCGGCCAGGACCGCGCGGTCCAGTTCAAGCCCCACGGCAAGGTACGGCTCCACCGGGCTGGCATCCAGCACCCGGCCCGTGGCCGGCAGGTCCAGCGAGGCCACGAAATAACGGGCGCTGTCATATTCCAGCATCGTGTCCCCCACCGTCACCTGCTTGCGCCCGCGCAGGATCAGGCAGGTGACAGGGGTCAGCATGGTGGCGACACCGCTGCCGGGTCGGTTCAACACACTCAATGTCAGCCGGGGGATCGGCGTCTCGGTGCACGGCGAGGTCGCGTGCCGCAGCACCCGGTGCCGCATGATCTCCATCATGTCATGCATCGGCGTGACCATCTCCGTTCCGTCGCTGATTGATAGGATTGGGCAAGTGATCGCCAGGATCGGGCAGCCGGTTTCAGGGAGGGCCAGATATCATGGCCAGGACAGGGAGACAGCATTCCCTGAGACATGAGGAAACGTCAATGACCCAATTCGATGTAACGACCACGACCGACGACGTCCTGGCCGGCCTGACACTTTCAGGCAAGCGCATTCTCGTCACCGGCACCTCCTCCGGCCTGGGTCTGGAAACCGCCCGCGCGCTGGTGGCGCATGGGGCGGAGGTTGTGGGCGCCGTGCGCGACCTTGCCCGCGCCGAACAGGCCTGCGATGGGGTCCGGGCGGCAGCGGTTGCGGGTGGTGGCCAGTTCTCTCTGGTCACCCTCGATCTTGCCTCGCTGACCAGTGCGCGCGCGGCGGCGGATGCCCTGATCGCCGATGGCCGCGTTTTCGACGCCGTGATCGCCAACGCCGCCATCATGGCCACCCCTTTCGGTCGCACCGCAGACGGGTTCGAGCTGCAATTCGGCACCAATCACCTGGGCCATTTCGCTTTCATCAACCGGATCGCACCCGTGATCCGTGACGGTGGCCGCGTGGTGGTTCTGTCATCGGCGGCGCACCGCTTCTCCGACGTCGACTTGGACGACCCGAACTTCGAGCGCACGGATTACGATGCCTGGATCGCCTATGGCCGGTCGAAGACGGCAAATGCCCTGTTCGCCGTCGAACTGGACCGGCGCTGGAAACATCGCGGCATCCGGGCCGCATCGGTCCATCCCGGCGGCGCCGAAACCGGCCTGAAGCGCAGCGTATCGCAGGAGGATATGGACGCGCTGGTGGCCCGCATCAACGCCGTCGCCAAGGCCGAAACCGGCGCCCCCGCCTTCAAGTTGAAGACAATCGCACAGGCCGCCGCGACCTCCGTCTGGGCTTCCGTCGTCGCCGACGGTGAAACTATCGGCGGACGTTACTGCGAGGATTGCAACGTCGCCCCGCTGGCACATGGCGATGGCGTGCGCAAGGGCGTTCGCGAATACGCCATCGACGCGGAAACGGCGAAGGCGCTGTGGCTCAAAAGCGAGGAATTGATCGGCGAACGCTATTGATCAGCCGGTTGGCTGCACCGGGATTCTTTGCGCACAGCCTCCGATCGATGGGCGCCGGTCGGAGGCGGACAGGCTGTGTCTGGCGGCGTGAACTCGCTTAACGCCGAGCCAGAACTGTCCCCTCACCGGGGACCAGCACTATTCAACCCTGTCCCCACATGCCACGATCATCATTGCAGATGGCACGAAATTTCCGCAGTGAAACGGCGTGCCGTCTGCCCCACCGCCGTCGCCCCCATGCCAGGGCGGTAGAGGGCGGAGCCCAAGCCGAAGCCGTCGGCCATGGGGCGCCAGTCACGCAGGCTCTCAGGCGTGATGCCGCCCACGGCCAGCACCGGCATGTCCGGAGGCAGCACCGTCCGTTGTGCCGCCAGGAAGCGGGGCGAGGCCACCTCCGCCGGGAACAGCTTCAGCCCCGTGGCACCGGCGGCAATGGCGACCATCGCCTCTGACGGGGTGAGAAAGCCCGGCAGCGACACCATGTCCGCCGCCACGCTGGCACGGATAACGGCGGGATCCGCGTTGGGCGACACGATCAGGCGTCCGCCGGCATCACGCACCGCCGCCACCTGCGCCGCCGTCAGCACAGTGCCAGCCCCGACCAGCACCCGATCACCCAGGCGCTTGGCCAGTCGTTCGATGCTGCGCAGTGGATCGGGGGAATTCAGCGGCACCTCGATCATTACGAAGCCTGCTTCGGCCAGCACGTCGCCCACTGCCTCCACCTCATCCGGCGTGATGCCCCGCAGGATGGCGACCAGCGGACATTGCCCCATCGCCTGGGCCAGGATCTCACGCGCACTCATCGAACCATGCTCCAGATGGAAGTGATGCCGGCCAGGAACGCGGTCTGGCTGGAAACCGGGTGAACGACACCGCCCGCCGCCTTGATCGCCGCAGCATAGAGTTGGGCGAGCGGCCCATCGGCCAGCAGATACACCGGCTGGCCGGGGGTCAGTCCCTGTTCCGCCACATCGCCACCGATTAGCAACCCGCTGACCCGCGCCGCCACTGGCTCCGGCTGCCGCAAGCCCAGCAGGGTGGCAGCGCGTTCCCCGAACAGCCGGCCCAACGGCGCGCCCTTCACCGCCAGCGCCAGCCCGGCATCGAAATCCGCCCCCGGCTGCACCGGCCCGTCCAGCAGGCCCGACAATAGGCTGTGGCGGCGCAGCAGCGCGAACAGTTCGCCCGTCATCGCGGTGCGGAAACCAGTCAGCGCCCCATCCGACAGGGTCGCCCATTTGCAATGGGTTCCCGGCTGGCACAGCAGGGCATCGGGGGGCACCAAGCCCGCCTGGAGGGCACCCAGAACCTGCACCTCCTCCCCCCGCATCACTTCCGGTCGGGCCGGATCGGCGACCGCGACGCCCGGCACGATGACCGTTCGTCTCGGTTCCATCCAATGCAGTCGCGACGCGAGGTCGGACAACGTGACCGGACAGGGAAGATAGGGCAAATCGGCCCAGCCCCGTGCCGATCCCACCATGCCGCCCGCGATCACGGGCAGGTCACCGAACCGGGCACGCAAGGCCGCGATCTCCGCCGGGAACTGCTCACGCGTCAGGGACAACACGCCCTTGTCATCAGCTTCTGCGGCCAACAGGGAACCATCCGCGTCCAGAACATGGACGCGCCGGTTCGTCGTTCCCCAGTCGATGCCGAGGAAGGCGGGTTTGCTCATGATGTGAAGGCCTTGAGAGGGGTTACCGTTCCGCCAACCCGCGCCGGGCCGTGTCGATACGGTCGGCGCGGCGCATCAGGTCCCAGACGCTGCCGCGCGCTTGGCCCGTCCACAGCCGTTCGGCCATGACCAGCATCGGTTCCTCCCCGCGTCCCAGGAAATAGGCATCCGTGTGCCGCTCCGCCCGGTCCGCCCAGATGGCCAGCGCATAGCCCAGCACCTTGGGCGACGTGTCACGCGGGTAGCGCTCATAGACCTTTTCCAGGTCGAACAGGCCGTAATTGCTGTTGCGGTTGATGTCTTCCCAGGGGGTCACATACATCGTGTCCTCCGGCGTCAGGATGACATCAAAGCCGTCGGCCTTGATCTGTGCCTCCATGTCCTGGTTCCAGACCTCCACGATGATGTCGCGGTCCGGCAGGGTGGAGGTCTTGTCATCCTTGAAGCCCCACCAGCTCCAGATCATGGTGCGCTTGCCATGCGCCTTCACCACCTGGTTGGACTGGTTGATCCAGTCAATGAACACGTCACCCGGATACTTAAAACCCAGGCGCTTGGTCGCCTCCATCAGTTCCGGACAGCGTTCCTTGTCGGCGTCATACTGGTATTCGTCACCGCCGACATGGAAATAGGGGCCGGAGAACCAGGGGATGAACTCCCCCAGCAGGCCCTTCAGCCACTCCGCGTTTTCCGGCTTTGTGATGTCGATGGTCCAGGCCTTATCGCCGATGTTCGGCGCCGCCTCCCGCAACCAGTGGGAGGACCGCATCGACGGACATTTGAAGCCCAGCTCCGGCTTGTAATCGGTCAGCGCCACGGCATGGGCCGGTATGTCGACCTCCGGCACGATGGTGATGTGGTGGCGGGCGGCCCATTCCTCAATCTGCTTCACATCCTCCCGGCTATAGGACGCACCCGCCGGGGCCAGGCCCGGATAGCGTGGGCTGTCCAGGCGGAAGGCGGGCCAGTCGGTGAAATGCAGATGCAGCGTGTTCAGCTTGTAGGCACCCATGCGGGCGATCAGGGCCTTGATGCTCTCCATCTGGAAATAGCGGCGGCCCAGATCCAGCATGACCACGCGCGTGCGGTACTGGGGATGGTCGCTGCCCACCCCGCGCGGCAGCAGTGCCTTGGCGGGATCGGCAGCGGTCAGCAGCCATTGCAGCAGGGTGCGCCCGCCATAATACAGGCCCGCCCCGGCCGACGCCTCGACCGTGACCTTGCCATCGACGGAGAAACGATAGCCTTCCGCCGTCAGCGGCGCGGCGGCGGGACGCAGCGCCACCTCACCCTCTCGGGCCGCCCTGCGCACCACCTGCCAAGCCCGGCCCGTCACCTTGCCCAGGTCCTTGGCCAGCAGTTCCGCCTCCCCCGTCCAGTCGGCGGGGGCCTTCGGATCGATGGCGATGGTAGAGGTGGCGGCCAACGACAGGGTGCCGCCGGTGGCCCGCCATTCCTGCATCAGCGGCAGAAGATGGTCTGCCGACAGGACAGCCGTTGCGGCCATGGATGCTGCCTGGGGCTGCTGCCCCCAGGCCGGACCGCCCGTCAGCAGGGCAGCGGCCAGCACGATCGACGCCGCCCTCACAGTTTCACCGACAGCATCAGGGTGAAGCGGCGGCCATAGTCGGTATAGCCCAGGAACTGGTTGCTGTAGCGGCCATAGGCCTTCACCTTCTCCTCCGTCAGGTTCACGGCTGTGGCGGTCAATGCCGTGCTTTCCGTCAGCTGATAGCCCAGGCGGGCGTCGATCTGGTGATAGGGCGCAAAATATTGCGGCTCCCCGGAACCGTTATAAAGCAGTGAGCCCAGGAAATCCGACCGCCAGTTATAGGCAAGGCGGGCGGAGAACGGCCCCTGTTCATAGAAGCCGACCAGATTGGCGGTATCGCTGAGACCAGGCAGCGCGAAGCTGACATTGGGCTGCGCCTTGTCCAAGGTGGCGTTGCTGGTGACATGGGTATAGTTGGCCTGCACGCCGAAGCCCATGTCGAACGCATAGGTGAAGGACGCGTTCAGCCCCTCGATCGTCGCCTTTTCCGCATTCACCGGTCTGGTGACGATGAAGTTGCGATAGGCGGGGTTCTGCACGCTGTCGATACTCTCCGTCGCCGTGCCCTGGACGATGAAATTATCCACCTTCTTGCGGAAATAGCCCAGTGCCAGGGCACCGGTATCGGCGAAATACCATTCGGCCGAGGCATCGAAGTTGGTCGACAGGAAGGGTTTCAGGTTCGGGTTGCTGCCCGTGGCATAGCGCGCCACGACGAAGGTGCTGCCATACGAAATCTGGGGTGCCAGATCCTCCAGCGTCGGTCGCGTCATGGTCCGCGACACTGCCCCGCGCAGCACCACATCCGGATGGACATCCAGCTTCACGTTCAAGGACGGCAGCCAATTGGTATAGGAATGGTCGGCGCTGATTTCCGTCAAGTCGGCGCTGGCATATTCCTTGTACAGCACACCGGGATTGTCACCCGCCTGAACCGCCAGGTTGGTCAGCACCCGCATGCGGCCCGTCGAGGTCAGTTCGGTATGGGAAACGCGCAGGCCCGCGGTGACATTGATCGGCATCGACCCGATCTCATCATCCAGCTTCAGGCTGGCGTAACCCGACGTCACCTTCTCCTTGATCTCGAAACTGTCGCCCGTCTCCACCGCCTTCCAGCTGCGGCCATTGGCGATGAATTCCGCCAGGCCACCAGCCCCTGCATTGCGGGTGCGGTTGGCCAGGTTGACCGGGTCGGCCATCCATTTACGCAACGCGTCGCCATCGATCAGGAACATGTCGGCGTTCAGCTTGTCGTTGCCGAACTTGTCGCCGCCCCGATAGATGCCGCTGACGATGCTGTTGAAATCGATGATTTGGCCCATGGCATTGGCCTGGTACAGGCGCTGAATGGGCAGCGGCGTTTCCCAATTCTCGTTGGTCTTGCGCGCCTCGCTATAGGCGGCACCCATATCCAGCGTCAGGTTGTCCAGCGCCTTCCAGCTGGTATCCAGCTTGGCCTGTCCCGTGCTGGCATCGACATAGGCGCCGCTGTTCTTGTTGATGCGGGCACGCAGCAGGCGCTGGTTGACCTCAGAGACCAGATTGCCATTCTGCTCAAACCAGGGCACGCCGCCATCCATATGCACCAGGAAGCCGGGCTGGTTCAGGATTTCCAGTGTCTGGCTTTCATCCAGGCCGCGATTATCGTTGCGCGCCGTGGAGTAGGAAGCGTCGAACACCGCCTTGAAGCTGTCCGACGGTTCCCAGGCGGCGTTGAAGCCGCCCAGCTGCGTCGTGGTCGGTCGCTTCTTCTTCGTCAGGTTGAAGGCATAGCCGGACAGGTCGTAGCCGACGCCATGGTCAAAGGTGGTGTAGGAACCGTTGGCGTCGATGACGTTGCGGTTGGTGTCCTGCACGGCCCAGAACCAATTGCTGGCACTGTTGATCTCCGTCTTCACATTGAATTTCGAATAGAGATAGTCCAGGCCCAGGGTCAGGTTCTCCGTCGCCTCGAACTGTACCGCCAGCGTGCCGCCGGTGCGGGTGCGATCCTCTTCCACCACGGACCGCGTCAGGTCCTGCATGCGCCATGCCTCGTCCCGATCGTCGGAGACATAGGCATAGGCATCAGCGTCGAAGAACAGATTGTGGATTATGCCGCTGTTCTGGACGTCATAAGTCCGCTGCTTGCGCTCCTGATGCACGAAGGAGGCGAGAATGCCTAGGCGGCCATCATAGAACCGGTTCGACGTGACGAAGGAGATTTGGGGGCTGGCCTCCCTGCTGTTCTCCTCGTAATTGGCGGAGACATTGCCGGAGAACTGAAAGCCCTTGAAATCGAAGGGCTTGGCCGTCACGACGTCGACAGTGCCGCCCACCCCGCCCTCCGGCACATTGGCCGGCTGGCTCTTATAGACCAGGACATTGCCGATCAGGTCGGATGCGACCGTGTCGAAGCTGAAGGAACGACCGGAATTCTCGCTGGCGATAGGACGGCCATTGAACAGGACATTGGCGAAGTCCGGCCCCAAACCATCGATGCTGACATAGCGCCCCTCGCCCCCCGACCGGTCGATGGAGACGCCGGGAATGCGCTGCAGCGCCTCGGCGATATTGGCGTCGGGGAACTTGCCCACATCCTCCGACGAGATGCCGTCGACGATGGCGTCCGACGAACGCTTCATGTCGATGGCGCTTTTCAGACTGGCGCGCACACCGGTGACAATGATCTCTTCCAGCACATAAGGCTCACTGCCTGCCTCCTGCGCAGCCGCAACCGGCGCGAATGCCAGCACCGACGCCCCGGTCAGCAGCAGGCCACGCCGCGGAAGACCCTTAAGGAAATGCTCCATCGCTCTACCCCCCGTGCCGGTCGATGCCGGCCGTCTTATGTATCCCGTTCCGGTCTTCCGGGGGTTCAGACCCTCTTGGAAGCAACGGATGTCAGTATGTTACATTTTTGAACACACAAATCAATCATTTTTGTATCAACGCTACGACACCAGATCAGAACCGATAGTCATGGGCCTGGATCACCGCCTGCTCATGCATGCCGACCAGATCACGCAGCGCCGGGCTGTAATAGTCGCGGTACGGGCCGTGCCGGCTGGTATTAAGCGGCGGCGCCTGTTCCAGGAACAGCGCCGCCAGCGGGTTTGCGGGCACATCCATGTCGGCCAGCAAGGCACGTAACCCGTCACGCAGCGATTCCATGGGGAGGATGCGCGGCGATGCGGCACCGGCATAAAGGCGGCGATAGAGGAAGCTGTAGAAACCCAGACCGGACCCCCGGATCGGGGCGATGCAACGGCTGGTCAGGTTCAACCCGTGCTGCATGAATTCCTGCGGAAATGCGGCTTCCAGCGCCGTGATGCGCGACTCGCTTTCATGCAGGGTGACCAGATTGCGGATGGTGCCCTCGAAATCCAGCGCACCATTGTCGGAGCATGTCAGGAACAGCACATTGGGCCGTTCCTGCTGGCGCTGGAAGAAATACCAGGAAACATAATAGTCCCAAGGATTGCGCACCGTGCCGGCCACGGGCAGGTGCCGAAACGATACCGACAGCTCTGCATAGGGCAGGTGATACCCCGCCCGCCGCGCGCCGGGCACGCATTTCAGCAGCAGCTGATTGGCAAAAGTCCCGCCGGACTTGTGCAGATGCAGAAAAATGAATGAGGGACAGATAATCATGTCGGTATGATATCATCCGATGTAGCGAAACTCCATATGATCCCCACCATGACGGTAACCATGCGGCAGAATGAACTCCACGCCTCCGCGCTGGCCGCCCTGATCGCCGGTCGGTCGGATCGGGCGGAAACTTTGCTGCGCCCCGCCCTGGCCCGCGATCCCGGCGATGCCGCCGGCTGGTCGCTGCTGGCACGCGCCATGGGCGACCAGGGACGGTTCGCCGAAGAACTGGAGATGTGCGGGCGGGCCGTGGCGCTGGCCCCGACCAATGGTGAATATCAGGCCCAGTTGGGCAAATGTCATGCGCGGCGCATGGATATCGGGGCAGCGGAGGAATGCGCGCGGGCGGCACTGGCCTGTGTGCCCCTGTCCGATCTGGTGCTGGACGCCATCGCCGCTATCCATACGCGGCTGGGCCAGCATGAACAGGCGGCCTTCGTGCTGCGCCGGGCGGCCGATGAAGGCTCCCGCAACCCCGCCGTCCATTTCAACCTGGGCAGCAGCCTGAAATTCACCGGCGACTTCGACGGCGCCCGCATGGCACTGGAAACAGCGATCAATCTGGTCCCGCGCTACATCAAGGCGCACGCGGCCCTGACATCGCTGGGCGGCATCAGTCCTGAGCACAACCATCTGGGCCGGCTGACCAACCTGATCGCGGAAGTCCCCGATGCACGCGACCGCATCCATCTGGCCCATGCCGCCGCCCGGGAATGCGAGGCGCTGGGCCGCTATGACGAGGCCTTCGCCCATCTGCGCGATGGCAAGACCGCCCTGCTGACGGCCTTGGGCGCCAGTCCGCGCGAGAGTGTAACGGCGCTGACCGCCGTACTGGCGGCCCCGGCCCCCGCAACCGTCGGCACCTGCATGGCCGAACCCGTCTTC
This sequence comes from Niveispirillum sp. FG156, assembly GCF_057809555.1. Classification (NCBI taxonomy): domain Bacteria; kingdom Pseudomonadati; phylum Pseudomonadota; class Alphaproteobacteria; order Rhodospirillales; family Azospirillaceae; genus Niveispirillum; species Niveispirillum sp. FG156. The sequence goes on from NZ_JBMDKE010000037.1 coordinate 27,942, forward strand.
GTCGTCGGCATGCCCCGGTCGGGGACCACGCTGGTCGACCGCATCCTGTCGGGCCACCCCGACCTGACTTCCATTGGGGAGTTCCAGCATTTCGCCCAGCTGCTGCGCCAGGCGACGGGCATCGCCAGCCGCCATCTGGTGGACCCGGCGATGCTGGAACGGGTGGCGGCGGGCCGCGTGGACCTTTCCGGGATCGGCCATGCCTATGTGGAGAAGGGGCAGCAACTGGCGGGCGGCGCGGAACGGTTCCTGGACAAGTTCCACCTGAATATCCAGCTGGTCGGCCTGATCGCCGCCGCCCTGCCCCGCGCCCGTTTCATCTGTCTGGTCCGCGATCCGCTGGACACCGTGGTCAGCAATTACCGCCAGCTGTTCGAATTCGCCACCCCGCTCTACCGCTATTCGCTGGACCTGGGTGCTGCGGCAGAATTCTATCTGGGCTTCCGGCAGTTGGCTGCACGCTGGGCAGCACTGCTGCCCGACCGTTTCAAGATTGTAGAATATGAGGCGCTGGTGGCCGATCCGGAGCCGGGTGTGCAGCGATTGCTGGATTTCTGCGGCCTGTCCTGGCACCTCGCCTGCCTGCGGATTGAGGAGAACAAGGCCGCCGTAGCCACGGCCAGCGCCGTCCAGGTGCGCCAACCCATCAACACATCGTCGGTTGGCGGCTGGCGTCGCTATGCGGCCCATCTGGGGCCGGCGGAGGCGGTGTTGACGGGCAGGCTCCGTAGCGCGGATTAGCGTCAGCGTAATCCGCGGAAATCCCGTCAACGTGGTTCCGCGGATTACGGCTCACGCCTAATCCGCTCTACGCGCAACATCCTGCCCTGGCGAGGAACCGCCCCGCCCGTTCCCCGGCCAGCTTGCCGTCGGCCCAGGCCAGGGCGCCGTTCACATAGACAAACTCGATCCCGTCAGCGATGGCCTTTGGATCGCTGTAGGTGGCCCGGTCCAGGATGACTGCCGGATCGAAAACCGTGATGTCGGCAGCCATGCCAGGGGCGATGCGGCCCCGGTCGCCCAGCTTGAAGGTGGCGGCCGACAGGCCGGTCATCCGATGCACCGCCTGTTCCAGCGAGAACAGCCCCAGGTCACGCGAATAGCGGCCCAGGACGCGCGGGAACGTGCCCCACAGGCGCGGATGCGGCAGGGGATCGTTGGGCAACCCGTCGGAGCCGACCATGCAGGCCTCATGCGACAGGATGCGCCGCATATCATCCTCATGGATCTGGAAATAGCTGGCCCCGCCGGGCATCAGCCGGGTCGCCGCTTCGGCCTGGGTGCAACCCCAGTCGGCGGCGATGTCCTTCATGGTGCGACCGGCCATTTCCGGATGCGGTTGCGACCAGTTGACCAGCACCTCGATCTCCCCGTCCGCCAGATCGGCCCGGATGACGGTGGAGCCGGCATTGTAGGGGTAGCAATCCATGAATACCGACTGGGACGCCCGCGCCGCATCGATCAGGCCCAGCGTCTCCGCCGCCCGACCCCAATTGCGCACGCCGGCGCATTTATGGTGGGAAATGACCAGCGGCAGCTTGTCCGCCGCCGTCACGGCAAACGCCTCGCGCAGGGCATCGGCCACCCCATCATATTCGTTGCGGATATGGGCGGTATAGACCCCGCCTTCCGCCGCCACCAGATGCGCCAGACAGGTCAGTTCCGCGATATCCGCCGCGGCCCCCGGCGCATAAAACACCCCGGAGCTGAGACCCAGGGCGCCACCGCGCAACGCATCGCGCAGCAGGTCGCCCATCGCCCCGCATTCGCGCGCATCGGCGGGCCGGCCCAGATCATCCATGCACATCAGGCGCAAGGCCGAATGACCAACCAGAGCACCGACATTGACGCGCGGCACCGTGCGTTCCACGGCAGCACGGTAGGCGGCGAAGTCCGGGTAGCGGAAATCGCCGGCGGCCCCCAGCAGGTTGAACGGTTCCTTCACCCCGTCGGCAAAGCGCAACGGGGCGGCGGAGATGCCGCAATTGCCGACGATGACGCTGGTCACGCCCTGGCTGACCTTGGCCACCATGTCGGGGTTGGTCAGGCAGGCCAGGTCGTCATGGGTATGGACATCGATGAAGCCGGGCGCCACGGCCCGGCCAGCCACGTCGATCTCTTGGCGTCCGCGAACGCTACGCAGATCGCCGACGGCCAGAACGCGCCCACCGCCCACGGCCACATCGGCGGTGAAGCCGGGCGCGCCGGTGCCGTCGATCACGGTGCCGCCGCGCAGCACCAGATCGGGTTGGATGTCCGAAGCCACTTTGCGGGCCCTTTCAGAAGAAGGTTTTCAGGCCGCCGGTGACGCGATAATCGTCATCGACTTCCAGCAGCACACGCCATTTGTCGAAGGTCGTGCAGGGATGGGAAATGCCCAGCGCCACCATGTCGCCCACCGCCAGCGGCGTGGCGGCCTCCGGCGCCTCGGCCAGGACATGGGCATGCTGGTCGCTCAGCTTAGCGATGCGCCAGCCATGGGTGGGCTGCGGTGCCTCGTGCAGCCCCGGTCGATACCAGGATTTCAGGGTTGGCAAATCGATATCATGTGACAAGTCACGCTTGCCGGCCGACAGGACCAGCAGCCCCGGCTCCGGCCGCGACAGAACCCGGGCCCAAACCTCCAGCGCAGGTTCCAGGCCCGGCGCTTGCCCCCGCGCCGCCACATCCCCCAGCAGGCGGCCATAGAAACCGTCATCATGGGTGATGTAACAGCCACTGCGCAGGATAGGCAGGATGCCGGGGGCGCCCACCCCGCCGAACAGCCGCGCCACCAGATCGAAATAGGCCGATCCCCCCGCGCTCAGCAGCACATGATCGGGATCGGCGAACCGTCCGTCGGCGCGCAGGATGGTCAGCAGCCCGACGACGTTATCCAGATAGGCATTCACCGCCTTTGCGTCGGGTAGCAGCCCCTCATACCCCTCCACCCCCACCAGGCGCAGCCGGTCCAGGTGCCGGATCTCATCAGCCAGGATCAGGCCTTCGGCCAGGCTGCGCACGCCACAGCGACCGCCGGGGAACCCAACCTCGATCAGCACGCGGGCCGGCGGCGCGTCGGGCCGGGCCGCCATCGCCGCCTGCAACTGCCGCGCCCCCTCCACACTGTCCAGCAACAGATGATAGGCGCTGTCCGGCGCCGCGGCACTCATCGCGGCGAAGGCGGCCAGCTCCGCCGGCCCCAGCACCTCATTGGCGATCAGCACGCGCTGCACGCCGATGGCATGGCACAAACCCAACTGCTGGATATTGGCGACCGTGATGCCCCAGGCGCCGGCCTGCAACTGCCGCTCGAACAGCTGCGGGCACATCGTGGTCTTGCCGTGCGGGGCCAGCTTCATGCCGCTGGCCGCCAGATATTCCTGCATGCGGGCGATGTTGCGGTCCATGGCGGGCCGCTTTAGCAATGCCACCGGCAGCGGTACATCCCCCGCCAACACCCGCCAGCCCTGGTCCGCGATCCGGTCCAGCGTGAAGCCGGGCGGCAACGGCGGCATTCCCTTGGTACCGGGCGGCAACGGATCGGACAGCAGGGGGGCAAGGTTCAGCATGATCAGAACTTTTCCAAGGTCAGTTCAGCCGCCATCACCGGGTTGCCCGCCGTCAGGCCGGCATCCACGGGCAGCACCACCCCGGTGATCATGCGCGCATCGTCGCCGGCCAAGAAGGCAGCGGCCTTGGCGATGTCCGACGGATCGGGGAAATCGCGCAGCGGATACCATTTGCGCAAGCTGGTGAATATCTCCGGATTGCGCTCCGCCCGCGCGTTCCAGGCCTGGGTGCGCACCGTGCCGGGGCAGATGATGTTGGCGCGGATGCCCAGCGGCCCATATTCGATGGCCAGCGAGCGGGTATAGCTGATCAGCCCGGCCTTGGCGGCGCTATAGGCCGGGTGGCCCAGGCCCGTCAGGGCGTTCACCGTGCCGATATTGACGATCACCCCGGCACCGCGCGCGATCATGGCCGGCTTCACCGCCTCCACGCAATGGTACGCTGCCGTCAGGTTGATGCCCAGGTCGTGGGCCCAGGCGTCGGGCGTCAGGTTGGCCAGCGCCGTGGCCGCCGCCGCCCCAGCATTGTTGATCAGGATGTCGATGGGCCCGAACCCGTCCACCACGGCCCGCACGGCGGCCAGATCGGTCAGGTCGACGGCGGCGACATGCAGCCGGTCCCACGCCGCCAGCATCTCCGCCAACCGGTCCAGCCCGGCGGCATCCAGATCCAGCGCCAGGACGCGGGCGCCGGCATCCAGGAAATGCCGGCACAGCCCAACGCCGATGCCGCCAGCGGCCCCGGTGATCATGATGTGTTTCGTGCTGAAATCAGCCATTCGCTCCACCCTTGCGCAGCACCCGTACCGCACGATCGACCCAGCCGATCTGCGCCGCCGGCAGCAATCCGAAATTATAGAAGGAGATATCGTCGATACCCTGGGCCTGCACAGCCGCCAGCGTGTCGGCCAGTTGCGCCTCGCTGCCCATGTCGGGCAAGCCGGGACGCAGGATGACACTGGGCACCGGCCCCTGTCCCGCCAGCAAATCCAGGACATGGCGCAGATCCGCCGCCGCATCCGCCGCGGATCCTTGATAGATCGGCAGTTCCAGCCCGTCGGTAACCCCATTCAGCGCGCGCAGGTCGCCGCCCTCCCGATAGGTGGTGGCATGCGGCCGCTGGCAGGTGGAGATGATCCGCACCTTCACCGCATCCCGCACGGCGGCACGGATTTCCGCGCACAGGTCCGTGACGATGGCGCAGCGCCAAGCATGGAGCGCGGCCAGCAAGTCCGCATCCACCGCCGCCTCACCCCCGGCCAGGTCCGCATCGATGGCGGCGCGGGCCTGAAGCCGCAGCGCATCGGCATCGATCCCGGCCCCCTTGGCCCCCGCCCGGCAATGGTCGCAGAAGCACAGGCCCAGCAGTTCCTCGGCCAGCGCCCCCAGGTTGCTTTGCGCGAATTCATGGTGGTAGCCATGGGCATAGGTCAGCCAGCCCGGTGTTTCCAGCAGCAGGCTTTCCACATCCAGGCTGTCGGCAATGTCGGCGCACAAAGCCACGGCATGGTCGCGCACCGCCGGATGGGCTGGGCACAGGCTGTAGACATAGGCATTGCCCCAGGCATTGCGGACGGTACAGTCCGGATGCATCAGGCCCAGGCGGGTATTGTGGTTCAGCACGGTCCAGGCCCGGATGGGCACTATGCCAGCCCCGCACAATTCGCCCAGCACGTCACGCGCACCGGTCGCGGCGGCCATCCGGGGCTGCAACGCGCCATATTGAATGCGGCCACGGCTGCGGAAATAGACGGTGCCGTCCTCCGGGAAATAGACCCGCGCCACGGGGTCGCGCGGCTGGATGAACTTCCCGGCATGATAGGCGGCCGCCACCGTCAGGTGCGTCATGCCGCCGTCGCGCATGCGGGCCAGATCGTCTGCCGGGTCGTGCAGGTTCCAGGGATAGGCGTACCAGCCCAGCGACAAGCCCATGGTCAGGCCGGCTCCCGATAGGCGGTAACGTCGATCTCCACCTTGGCATCGACCATCAGCGGGGATTGCACGCAGGATCGCGCCGGCGGCCCGTCCGGGAAATAGCTGGCATAGACGCGGTTGAAGGCCTGGAAGTCGCGGGCATCGTCCAGCCAGACATTGGCCTTCACCACATCGGCCAGCGTGCAGCCGGCCTTTTCCAGGATGGCGATGACATTGCGCATTGTCTGGTGTGTCTGGGCAACGATGCCGCCATCGATGATCTCCCCGTTCGCATCCATGGCCACCTGGCCGGACACGAAGACGAAACCGCCGGCCTTCGTCGCCTGACAGAACGGTAATGCCTGCCCGCCCGTGCCCGTCTTCACACCGCCGATCCGTTCAATCGCCATAGTGGCAAACCCCTCCCCAAACATCCGCCGTTGCCCGGCACCCACCCTTCATCCGCCGAATTGATCAGGACGTCAAACATAAAATGTAGCTTTGATACATTCTTGATCTCAATTCGGCTTCCGAACTGCGAATCCATGACAGAAGGTCGGCTCAACAATGCCCAAACACCCACAAGGCCATCGTCATGCCTCCCAAGAGGGTAAACGGAATTATCATTAATTATCAACTCACTAATAATCCAACTCGCGCGCCGTCGCCACTCCGGCCAAAAATGTCGTTGATTGTTCGACGGAAATGTAACAAACATCCAACGACATCAAAACGCGTGCAATCCGGTGGGACGGTCGATGGTATATCAGGACAGTGCGATGCCGGACGATCTGCTGGAGCGTGTCGAAGCGCTGCTGCCGTCGCTGTCGCGGTCGGAGGCGAAGATCGCGCGCAAGCTGATGGCGGAGCCGGAGGAATTCGTGCGCTCCAGCGTGCGCGCCATCGCCGCCGATATCGGCATCAGCGAGCCGACGGTGGTTCGCTTCTGCCGTACCATCGGTTGCGAAGGGTTCCGCGACCTGAAATACCGCATCATCCAGGATCTGGCCCTGCGCCAGGCCCAGCGCGATGCCCGCCTGCCGGTGGATAATAGCGGTGGCGCGCCGGCCACGGAACCGCCCGCCGGCTTCGACGGTGCGGCCAGCGGGGAATTCGCCCGCCACCTGCATGGGCGCGCACTGGCAGCATTGGACGGGGCGATGGCCGGGCTGGATCTGGAGATGATCGGTCGGGCCGCCGCCGCATTGGCGCGGGCGCGCAAGGTGCTGATCTACGGCCTGGGCGGTAGTTCGGCCATCCTGGCGCAGGAGATGCACAATCGCCTGTTCCGCCTGGGCATCGCCTCCACCTTCTATACCGACAGCTATATGCAGCGGATGAGTGCGGCGACGCTGGAGGCGGCCGACGCGGCCATCTTCGTCTCCTCCACCGGTCGACCGCGCGCCCTGCAGGACAGTGTCGAACTGGCCCGCTACTACCGGGCGCAGACGGTGGCCATCACCGACCGCGACAGTCCGCTGGGCCGTGACGCCGATATCTGCCTGCATGTCGACCTGACCCAGTCGGGTGTGCATGAGTTCCAGCCCAATCCGATGCGTTTTGCTCAACTGCTGATGATCGATCTTCTGGCTTATCAGGTTGCCGAAAGCCTGGGGCCCCGTGCCAAGCTGATGCTGCGCCAGACCAGGGCCAGCGTCGCCTCGCTGCACGGGATCGCCCCGCAACAGCCCATCGGCGACTGACCGCCAACAACAACCCCGGAAAACGGGGCGGACATCGGGTGCGGACGGACGGCGTAACAGCTTGTCTGAACGGTACCTTGTGCCCGAACAACAGGGAAAACAGGGATGAACACGGAATTGTCCGCCCCCACCGCCCAACGCGGCACCATCGCGATCCTGGGGGCCATGTTCTTCATTTTCGGCTTCGTCACTTGGCTGAACGGGCCGCTAATCTCCTTCGTGAAGCTGGCCTTCCAGCTTAGCGATGTGGGCGCGTTCCTGGTGCCGATGGTCTTCTACCTCTCCTATCTGGTGCTGGCCCTGCCCAGTGCCGCCATCCTGCGCCGCACGGGCATGAAGCGTGGCATGGCGCTGGGCCTGGGCGTGATGGCCTCAGGCGCTGTCCTGTTCGGGCAGTTCGTCACCATGCACTGGTTCCCCGGCGCGCTGGCGGGTCTGTTCGTCATCGGCGGCGGCTTGGCGGTTCTGCAAACGGCGGCCAATCCTTATGTCGTGCTGGCCGGCCCGCCGGAAAGTGCGGCCCGGCGCATCGCGCTGATGGGCATCTGCAACAAGGGGGCAGGCATGCTGGCCCCTATCGTCTTTGGCCTTCTGATCATGCAGGGCGTGGGTGACCTGGCGGCGGAGGTAGCTAATACAGCACCCGAGGCTCGTACGCCGCTGCTGGAAAGCTTCGCGCAGAAGGTCCACGGTCCCTATCTGGCCATGGCCGCCATCCTGGCCCTGCTGGCCCTAGGCGTTCTGCGCTCCCCCTTGCCCGACCTGCGGGCGGAGACGGATCAGGGCGGCGGCAGCGACTGGCGCGGGCTGCTCGGCTTCCGCCATCTTTGGCTGGGTGCGGTCGCTCTGTTCCTTTACGTCGGTGTGGAGGTGATGGCCGGCGATGCCATCGGCATCTATGGCGAGGCCTTCGGCCTACCGTTCGAGCAGACGGCCTATTTCACCTCCCTGACATTGGGCGGAATGATGCTGGGCTACATCGTGGGGCTGGTGCTGATCCCGCGCGTAGTCAGCCAGGAACGCTACCTGGCCTTGTCCGCCCTGCTGGGGGTCGCCGCCGTAGCGGGTGCCTGGGCGACGCAAGGATACGTCTCCGTGGGGTTCGTGGCCGCATTGGGCTTCGCCAACGCCATGATGTGGCCCGCCATCTTCCCGCTGGCCATCCAGGGGCTGGGACGGCACACGGGCACGGGCTCCGCCATCCTGGTCATGGCCATTTCCGGCGGCGCTGTCGTCCCGCAGATGTTCGCGCTGTTGAAGCAAGTGGCGGATTTTCAGTGGGTGTTCCTGGCTCTGATGGCGCCCTCCTACCTGTTCATCTGGTACTTCGCCGTGCGCGGCAGCCGGCCCGTCATACCGCCGGCGTGATCGGAGGAAAGCCCATGTATTTCGACGGAGAATACCGTTTCATCGGCAGTGCCGATCCAGCCCCGGCTCTGGCCGCCTTGGCCGCCATGGGAGCAGATGCCTGGGGGGCGGAAACGGGGCGCCAGCAGGTCTATCGCGCCCATGCGCAAACAGAGACGGTGGGCCTGATCTTCGATCCGGACATGCGGCACACGGATGCCACTATCCAGCCAGCCTTCGCCCGGTTCCAGCCGTTGCTGGAACCGGTGATGGATATGATCCGGGATTTCTATACCCACAACCCGCCGCCGGGTGCCATCAGTGGTCAGGGCTATTTCCAGCGCATCATCCTGGTGCGGCTGGCGGCTGGGGGCTCCATCGGCTCCCACCGCGACAACGGGGCCTCCCTATCCCGTGCCCACCGCATTCATTTCCCCATCGTCACCGCACCGGGCGTAGATTTCGCCATTGCCGGCGTGATCCGCCATCTGGCCGCAGGCGAGATATGGGAAATCAACAACCGCAAGCCCCACGCCGTGCGGAACCAGAGCGGCCAGGCCCGCATCCACGCCATCCTGGACTATGTCCTGCCTGGCGAAATCGTGGAGGATCCCGATGGACGGCTGGTCGCATGAGGGGATGACATGTCTTTCCATACAATGTCACCGGGCCGACGCCGCTTAAGCACGCTGGGTGAAATTGATTTCAACAATGCCTGACAAGCACGCGCCCGGCGCCAGTATCGCCATGGGCGGGAGCAGACTGTCATTCAGCGCATCCGCACCATGGCTGACAGGCTCCAGCGCGAAAAAGTCTCGCCCTTCTGGAACATAGAGGCGCAAGACACCGAACGGTGCAGAGGCGCGCAATTCCACGCCGACCCGGCTCTCGCCACCCGTCACCAGCGCAACCCCCGACCAGAGATGGAAATCGGCATCGACTATCACATCATCCAGGCAGCGTCCCGATTGGAAGTCCGGATCGCGGGGCGGGGATGGCGCCAGGGCCGAAAAGCGCAGACAGGTCCCCGGTCCACGGATGAAATAGGGATGCAGCCCCAGGCCAGCCGGTGCAGCGACCGTACCCTCATTGACCAATGCCATCGTGACCCGCAATCCGGTCGGCGACAGGTGATAATCGATGCCGGCGGTAAAAGGGAACGGCCAATCCCCCTGCCCCGCCGGTCGATGGACCAGACGCAGCGACAGATGCGCCGGCCCCTGATCCACCCGTTCCCAGGATCGCTGCCAGCCGTACCCATGCACTGCGTGCGGGATGCCGGCCAGATTGGGGGTCAGGCGATGGCGCTGCCCAGCGAACTCAAAAATGCCGTTGGCGATGCGGTTGGCGAAGGGCAGCATGGGAAAGCAGGCTGTCAGCCGTCCGTCCCCCCGCGCCAAAGCCGCCTGCGGAGTTGGCCGCAGGAGGGGCCGGCCATCCAGATCCAAGGACAGGATGGCAGCCCCTAGCGATGGGGCGACCTCCGCACGCATCGCCCCCGCTGACAGGCGCACCTTCTCCACCGCCATTACCGTCAGGGTTTGATGACGAAACCGGCGCCGTCGCGCGTGATCACCAGATTGTTGGCCCAGTAGCCATCGCCGTAATGCAGCGTCCCGGTCAGGGCGGCCAACGGGAGGGGTGCCGTGACGAAGCGCCCCTGATCCCACACCGCTTTCAGCGGCTCCCCGCCTTCCCGTTCCACCGACAGTTCGGCCAGTGCGAAGGGGGCAGCCCCCGGCGGGACGGTTACGGCAACGCGCACGGGGCGGTCAGCACTGGTTCCCGTCACCAGCACCCCCGTGGCGGCATCCAGCAGTTCCACCTTCGCCGTCTCATGGATCAGGCGGGCCAGGGTCACATTGTAGGCGGCATTGAAGGCCGTCCAGCCCTCCAGATGGCGCGACGCACCGGCTGGCCCCTGCTTGTACTGTTCGTCCGACGCGCTGGCATTGATGGTGCCGCGCGCTGTTTCCAGCCGGGCGCACAGATCTGCCGGATACCAAAGCGGCCAGCCGCGCTCCACGCCTGGATAATCGCGGGGGCCGTTATTGGCGGCATGTGCCGCCAGCGGATTACGCCCGAACATGGCATCCAGATGCGCGATGCCGATCTCGTGCAGACGCGGCCGCAGCGCCGGATCGGCGAATTCAGCCAGCATGCTGGCCACGCCCGGCATGCCCACGACATTGCCGACCTCGTTCCAGCCGTGGGGCTTGGCCGCCTTCTCCGGCTCCTTGGGCCGAACATTGTCCACCGAGTAGCGCGGGATGGTCCAGGCGCCGGCATCATAGCGACGGAAATCCCATTCATTGTCCGACCGCGCCACGGCCAGTGCGCCGTAGCGCTTCAGGAAGTTTTCCAGGCCCGGCGGCGCCTTGTCCGGATATTGGCTGGCCAGCAGATAGAGGCCGGTGACGACCATATGCTCGCTCATCCGCTGGCCCTTGGTCAGGGCCGGGTCGGAGAGGTCGAGATTGTTGATGATCCAGGCTGCCTGACGCGCGGCCGCGTCCAGGAACCGGTCGGCATCAGCCCGCCCCTCGCGTTTGGCCACCTCATACATCATCAGGTTGGGAGTAATGGCATAGCCCGGCGGGTTACGGCCCTTGAAGGCGGTGATCAGGTTGTCGATACCGAACAGCCCTACCTTCTCCCACTGGTCGAAGACGAATTCCTTCGTGCGGACCTGCAAGGAGACCGGGATCCATTGCGCATACTCGGGCAGACCGTAGAGGAAATAAGCCAGTTGCGCCACGGTCTGGGAATGCAGTTTCTCCCCGACGGGGTCGCCCGACGGATCATGGGAAACCGGGCGCATCAGATGGAAGCCCACCCCCCAATGCAGCATCTGCACCAGGTCCGGCACGGCCTTGCCGCCCACCGGCGGCTCAATCTCCGTGTAATAGCGGCGGACCACATCCAGCGCGCCCTCGTCACCCCTGTCACGCACCCAGCGGAAGCCGGGATCGAGGATTCGGGCCTTGTCGGCCTGATAGTCGATCTCCACGGGCGCCTGACGGAAATAGTCGGGATGGGCCAGCCAGAGCATGACCAGCGACGGCAGCTCGAACGTATAATAGGTGCCGTCGCGCCAGGGCTGCCCGCCATAGGCGGACGGATGCGTGCCGACCAGGGAACGGGCATCGACCATGAAGCGCAGGGCGGCGTTAAGCGACACGTCGATGGGCAGCGCACCTTGCACCTGGAACGCGTCCGAAGCAGCGCCATTCTCCAACCTGACGATATAGAGGGCTTTTGCGTCCGTGGGGCGGAAAGCGGTGAAGTCCCCCACCCCGCCCTTCAGCGCCCCTTCGAACAAGGTGGCACCGCCGGATGCCGGCTCCAGCTTGAAACGGGTGCCATCGCGAAAGCCGGGGGCGGAGAAGCGCTTGGGCCAGTCCAGGCCATAACCGGCCTGATTGACGAAGACCTTGGTGGTCACCACGGGCACCTCGGCCGCCCAGGACGACAGGGGCATCAGGGCGGTGGTCAGCAGCAGGGCAGCAGCGATCAGGCCCTTGCGGGCGGCGGCATGCATCAAGGTTTCTCTCCCGTTTCTCAATTTTGCTTCCCGGCCTTGCTGCGGCGCAGGGTCAGTACCAGCAGCAGGGCCAGCGGGTGCATCAGGCCCATGGCCAGGAACACCATTTCGTAGGAATAGCGGGTGACCAGATCGGCGATCAGCGGTTGGGACAGAATGCCCCCCACCCCGCTACCTGCCGCCACCAGCCCGAAGATCGTGGCCAAGCGCGGGCCGGAAAAGCGATCAACGATCAGGGTCGACAGGTTGATCAGCCATCCCATATGGCAGAAGGCGACAATGCCCCCGATCAGGAAGGTCAGCGGCAGGCTGGGCGTCGTGGCCAGCAGCAACCCAACCGGGGCAACCAGGGCGGCACCGGCCATGACCAGGATGCGGCTGTCCTGGGCGCCGCGCCCACCCCGGATCAGCCGGCCCGACAGATAACCACAGGCCACAGCGCCTAAGTCGGCCGCAAGATAGACGGTCCAGCCAGATTTCCCCACGCCCACCATGTCCAGGCCGCGCGCATCCATCAGGTATTTGGGGAACCAGAACAGGTAGAAATACCAGACAGGGTCGGTCAGCAGCCGCGCCACGACCAGCACCCAGACCGACCGTTCCGCCGCCACCCAGCGCCACAGGGCCAGTTCGCCGCGCCAGCCCAGCGAGGGCGTAGGCGCGGCAGGCCGGCGCTTGTAAAGCATAAGCCAGGGCACCAGCCAGAACAGCCCGGCCACACCGGTAATCAGAAAGGCCGAACGCCAGCCATAGGCTGTGCCCAGCCAGGTGATCAGCGGCGGGGCCAGCGTGGCGCCGACCATGGCGCCCGACGTATAGAGGCCGACGGCCAGCCCGCGCTCCTTCTCCTGGAACCATTCCGACACGGCCTTTGGGCCAGCGGTATAGTTCCCGGCTTCGCCCAGCCCCAGCAGGAAGCGCACTGCCCCCAACTCGCCCACGCCGCGCACCAGCCCCGTGGCCATGTTGGCCAGCGACCACCAGCCCAGGAACAGCGCCAGGCTCAGCCGTGCCCCCAGCCTGTCGGTGATGCGCCCGGAAACCAAGTAGGCCAGCGTGTAGGCAATGAGGAAGAGCTGCACGACCCCGGCATAGTCGGTGTCGGTCATGCCCAGCTCGTCCTGTATGGTCCGGGCCAGGATGGACAGCGTCTGCCGGTCGACATAATTCAACACCGTCGACAGGAACAGCAGCCCCAGGATCACCCAGCGGCGACGGGACGGGGTAGGGATCGTAGTTTCAGACGTCACGGGACGCAGGCTCCGAAAGACCAGTAGTCGGTATCTCGCACATCCGGGTCACTCCCCGCTCTTCCCCGGAAGGCCAACTTGACTTCCGGGGAAGAGCGGGGTCCCGTGATGCACGTCAGAACTTGCCGCGCAGCGCCACGCTGTAGGTGCGGCCGGACAAAGCGTAGAGCGCGGTGGCGTCGGGCACGCCGCCATATTTGCGCAAGCCTTCGTCCAGGAGGTTGGCCACCTGGGCATCCACGCTCCAATCCTCGGTCAGCTGGTAGCGGGTGGAGATGGACAGGTCACTGTAGCTGTCGAAGAACACGCCGTCACCGCCGCCGCCCACGCGATCCAGATACTTGTCGCGCCAGTTATAGGCCAGGCGGACGCCGAAATCGTCCTTCTCATAATAGAGGATCAGGTTGGTGTTCTGCTTCGACAGGCCCTCGATAGGCAGCTTCTTGCCCGTGCGCTTGTTCGTATAGGGCGTGTCGCTTTCGATATAGGCGTAGTTCACCATGATACCGAACCCGTCCAGCGGTTCCGGCAGGAAGGTGAAGGGCTGCTGGTACTGCAGCTCGATACCCTGGATGGTACCGCCGGAACCGTTATATTTGCGGGTGATGGCGAAGGGGGCGGTCTGGCCGGGCACCGGTTCGAACGTCACGCGGGTGGAGATGAAGGACTTCACCTTCTTGTAGAACAGGCCCGCCGACAGCAGCGATTCCGGCCCCAGATAATATTCCACCGAGGCGTCGACCTGATCGGCGCGGAACGGGTTCAGATTGGGATTGCCCGCCGAACCCGTGTTCACGGTGTAATTCAGTGCAAGGTTGGGCGACAGGTTGGAACTGCTGGGCCGCGACATCACCTTGGCGGCACCGACACGGGCCACCAACTTCTCCGACAGGTCGAATTTCAAGATCGCACTGGGCAGGATGTCGTCATAATCGACCTTGGTGTCCAGCGGCTGGTAGGTACCGTTCTGCGCCTGATAGACGCCGACGGCATTCAGCTTGGTCTTGGTGTAGCGGGCACCGATATTGCCGCTGAACGGCACGTCGCCCAGATCACCGGCCAGATCGATGCGGCCATAGGCGGCGTAGATATCCTCCGTGGTGGAGAAGCTGCCCAGGAAGTTCTTTTTGCTCACGTCGCAGGTGGGGATGAAGGCGGTGCAGGCATGCTCCGTCCCCGCCGCAAATGGAACGCCCAGCAGTACCGCGCGGGGAAAGGAACCCGACGCCCCCTTCAGCAGATCGGACAAGTCCGCCACCCGCGTCTCGCCCACGCGGCCAGCCGTAGGGATGACCGGGTTGATGGCCAATTGCGCGTCGTTGGTCCGCAGCTGGTAATCCAGGTTGGCATAGCGCGCACCGACCTTGAGCGCTGAAAGGATGCCAGCATCCAGCGTCCATTTCAGGTCGGCCTGGGCCGCCTTCTCCTTGGCGATGGTCGTCGTGTAGGTGTCGTAGACGTTGGAGAAGGCGAACAAAGCCGGATTGGTCAGGTCAAGCCCGACCGGCAGTGTCACATTCGCCGTATCCGTGTCGCGCAGGTCGAAGCCGATGGAGTAATTGCTCAGCGTGCGCACGCGTAGGAAGATCTGTTCGATATCCTGGCGGGCATAGGTGTAGCTGCCCTCCGCCGACACTTCGACAGTATCGCCCTTCCACTTGCCGCCGATGGTGCTGGTGGAGAAATCGCCGTCATTGGCGAAGCCCTCGAAATTGCCCTGCACCTGGGTGGACAGCGTACCAGCCATCAACGTCTCGGTCGGCGACATGGTGACCGAACTGTAGGCCGAACCGTTGCCCGACAGGGGGATGCCCAGCCAGACGCGATCACGGCTCACATCCTGGTTGGAATAGAGCGTTTCCGCCCAGAATTCCGTCACCTCCGTCGGCTTCCACTGCACCGACCCGTTGGCGCCCAGGCGCTTGCGCTCATCCGTCACCTTCTGGAAGCGCAGATCGGACAGGAAATAGGCGGGCGTGCCGTCGCCATTGGGATCGAATTTGATACCGGCTGGATTGTTGTTGAAGCTGGCCGTGAGGGGGACATAGCCGCTGAAGCTGAAGAAACTGTCCTCGCGGAAATTCCGGTCGGAATAGGAGGCGTTCAGCAGGATGCCCAGCGTATCGTCGTTCAAGGTGCGGGAGATCAGCGCCGACCCGCGGTAGGACATCTTCTCCGCACGGTCATTATAGATGCCCTCCAGCGAGGCGGCATTCAAATCACCACTGTCCAGCGGGCGGCGGGTGACGATGTTCACCGTGCCGCCGATGCCGCCCTCCTGCTGGTCGGCAGAGGGTTGCTTGGTCACGTCCAGCCGGGAGATCAGTTCCGACGGCAGCAAGGCCAGCAGGCTGTAGCTGCCGGTCTCCGTGCTGTCCAGGCCGTTGCCGCCGCGCCCGGCGGCATCCACGATGGAGCGGTTGTTCATCAAGATCAGGTTCTGGTTCAGGCCGCGGATGGAAACACTGGACCCCTCGCCGATGCCGCGCTTGATCTGCACACCGGAGACGCGCTGAAGCGATTCCGCGACATTGGTGTCGGGCAGCTTGCCGATATCCTCGGCCACGATGCTGTCCAGGAACTGGTCGGCATTGCGCTTGACATCCACGCCCTGGGCCAGGCCCCGGCGGAAGGAGGTCACCACGATCTCTTCCAATTGATCGGGCTCCGCCGGTGCGGTTTGCGCCGCCACCGTTGGCGCCATCGCGAGGGCTGTTGTCAGGGCGAACAGACTGATACCGATTCCAGACATATTTTTCATGATCGTTTCCCCTCCATTGGCCGCACCTTTGCGGGCGGCGCACGCCACGCCCTGAGGGTGGCTCCTTGTTGAGTTCAACATGTGTCATTAATAGCAACGCGTCAACAGGCTTTTCGCTGTTATAGCAACATTTTTGACGCGCATGATGATTGGAAGGATTGCTGCGCCTTTCGCGCAGCAGGTCAGGCATAAGCACAACCAGAACCGGGGATGCGCCTGCCATCAGCCCCGATAGACCTCGTTACAAGGGAGGTATATCCGGAACATTTAATTGCTATATGTGATACATTTAACGGCGTGTAATCAAAGCGCCGCCATCCACGGGAAACACCTGACCGGTGACCCAGGATGCCTGGTCCGACACCAAGAACAGCAACATGTTCGCCACGTCATCAGCTTCGCCCAGCCGGCCCAGCGGATGGCGCAGGATATTGGCGGCGCGGGCCGCGTCCGGGTCGGGTGCCCGGTCGAAGGACAGGCGTAGCATGGGCGTGTCGATGGAGGCCGGGGCCACGCCATTGACGCGGATATTGTCCGGTGCCAGTTCCAGGGCCAGCGTGCGCAGGAACGTCTCCAGCCCGCCCTTCGATGCCGCATAGGCGGCAAGGCCCGGCGTGCCCCGGCTGGCATTGATGGAGGAAACGAAGGCGAAGTTGCCCCGCCGGCCTGCCCGCATGGCCGGCGCAAAAGCCTGGACCAGCCGCAGCGCGCCGCAGACATTCACGTCATAGAGCCGCAGGAAGGCGGCAGGCGAAGAAGACAGCGTATCGGCATGTTCGATGATGGCGGCGGCATGCACGACAATGGTCGGCACACCCAGTTCCACCCGCACCCGTTCCGCCGCCTCGGCCACCGATGTGTCGTCGGCCAGATCGCAGGCAAGGCGCAGGTCGCCATCGGTCGGCACCGTCAGGTCCAGGGCCGCAACCCTTGCCCCCTGGTCGGCGAACAGGTGGCAGGCCGCCGCCCCGATGCCGCCGGCGGCCCCGCTGATCACCGCGATCTCCCCCGACAGCCGTTTGCCCGTCATTTGTTTCCTCCTCGGAAATACTTACACTTTCACCGCGTAGCGCCATAGTTCGTCACTCGGCTCCACACCCAGGCCCGGCCCCTGTGGCAGGTCGAAGGCACCGGCCCCACAGGCGGGCTGGCCCGTGACAAAACGGGCATTCCGGTCGTAAATCGAATGCTGATACTCATGAAACGGCAGTTCCAGGATGGCGGCCGAGGCCTGCAGGCTGGCCGCCATGAAGATGCCAACACCGATGGTGGCGTGCGGCATGGTACGGACATGAAAGGCTTGGGCCATCTGGGCCATGCGCACGAACTGCGTGACGCCGGTATGGCCCATCTCCGGCTGGATGATGGACACGGCGCGGGCCGACAGACGCGGCAATGCGTCGTAAACGGTGCGCCACTCCTCCCCCGCCGCCACGGGCACGGCGACCTGGGCAGCGACTGTGGCCAGACCCGCCACATCTTCCGACCGGCACGGTGCCTCTGCAAAGCCCAAGTCATAGCGTTCCAGCCGGCGGATCAGCGATGCAGCCTCGCCAGCCGTAAACATCCAGTGGAAATCGATGAATAGTTTCACCGCCGGCCCCAGCGCCCCGCGCAACGCCGCCAGTTCCGCCTCGATCCCGTCACCGCTGACGGCAGCCGCGATCTTGATGGCATTGAACCCCTGCGCCACGAATTGCTGCGCCAGTTCCACCTTCTCCGCGATGGTGGCGCGCGGCAGGCCCGAGACATAGGCGGGGATCGACGACCGCCGCTCCCCGCCCAGCAGCTTGCGTAGCGGCAGCCCCATCAGCTTGCCGCACAGGTCCCAGAGCGCGATATCCACGGCGGCCAGGGCATCCAGCCAGAACCCGCCCTGGTAGCCGCGCACCCGCAACATGTCGTAGAGATCTTCCCAGATCACCTGCACGTCGCGGGGATCACGGCCGCGCAGCAGCGGCTCGATCAAATCCTCCACCAGGGCGCCAATGACCTTGGGTGCCGTCAGCCCATAGGTCTCGCCCCAGCCCACCGCACCCGACGCGGTGGTGACCTTGACCAGAACCGAACGGTCCTGGGTGGGATAGATGGTGCGGTTGGCCTTGCGGACCAGATACCCGCGCTCATTCACCACCTCCCCCGGCTTCAGCGGCCCCAGATAGGGCGTATCGCGCGGAATGGTGACGATGAAGGTCTCGATCCTATCGATCATATCTGACATGGCGTTGCTCCCTGAAGCATGGGCACTATGTCAGACCGCAGACGGATGCGTCAGCGGCCCCGTGAGGTCCTCCAACGGCATCAGCATCAGGGTCAACTCGCGCTGGTCCATCACATCGAAGGCCGGCCCCGGCGCACGGACGAAGGCGCTGGCGATCAGACGGCGGCGGCGCAGCACCTCCTTGGTAAGGCGCCAGCGGAAGATCGCCTGCATGGACAGCACGGGCAGCATACGCTCGAACAGGGCGCGTACCGTCGTCTGGTCGCCCGCGCGATGGGCGGCGAACATGGCGGCATGCACTTCCGACAATTCACAGGCCGGCATGGTGCCCGTGGCACCGCGTGCCAGCTCATCGGTGATGTAGCGACCGCCGGCCCCGCCGAACACCCCGTCCAGCGCGCCATTGGCGCCATTCAGAAGGGCGGTGATCCGCTGCCCGCAGGGCATGTTCTCCTCCTTCACGTAACGGATGGCCGGGACCGCCGCGACCAGCCGCAGGATGGCATCGGGCGACAGGCCCAAACCCATGGGCTTGGGCGCGTTCTGCAACATGATGGGCGTGCTGGCAACCTCGCCCAGATGCCGGTAGAAGGCGATAAGCCCAGCCTCGTCTCCCTCCAGCCGATGCGGCGTCACCACCATCAGCGCCGCGGCACCGGCCTTGTGCGCGGCCTGCGCCAGAGCGGCACTTTCCGCATCGCTGCGCCCGCCGGCCCCGGCCACGAAGGCGACACGCCCCCGCGTCAGGTCGCCCACCATGGCGATCAGGTCCAGCCGCTCCTCCAGAGTCAACTCGTCATATTCGCTTGCCAGACCCGGAAACACGCAGCCATCGGCCCCGCTGGCGATCACATATTCGACGACGTGGGCGAACCCTTCCCTGTCCACGCGGCCATTGGCGTCGAAAATGGTGGGCAGCACCGGAAACACCCCGGCGATCCTGGTCATCGCATTTCCCCTGATTGTTCTTTGAATTCCATCACGCCAGCCCGTTCGGTCAGCGTGGACTATCTAAATCATTTTGATGCTTAGTTAGCAACATAAAAATTTGGACGCAGAAAGACCATATCCGGCAGCGACCGCCGGATTAGGCAAACTGGCAATGGACCTGTTTCAATCCTTGATCGCCTGCGCCGCGTCGCGCAGGGCTTCCACGATGGGCGATGTGGATTGCTCCGGAATCCAGCCCGACACGCCGACCGCCGCATAGCCGGAGGCCACATGCACTGCCACCGTATGCTTTTCCTGGTCGGGACTGACGGCGACACGGGCATAGCCTTGCCGCCGCGTGACGGCCAGTGCGGCCAAAAGGTCGGGCAAGCCGCCGGGGAAGGAGGGGATATCCTTTCCCTCGTACAGTTCGGCCAGATGCTCATCCTCATGCTGGGCCAGCAGCGCCATGCCGATGCCGCTGGAACTGGCCGGCAACAGACCAATGCGGCCTAGCCCCTGGGCCGTCTCCACGTTGGGCGGAGCGTGGAACAGGTAGGAGACGCTGTCATTCCACAGCACCCCCAGCGCTACCGTATGCCCGAAGCGGCGCAGTTTCTCCAATACCGGCAAGGCGTTGCGGATCAGGCCCGACGCGAACAGGCTTTGCGCCGCCAGCACATGCATGCCGGGACCAGAGGTGTATTTCCGGTTCGCCGTCTGCCGCGCGATGCCCAGATAGGCCAGCGTCTTCAGCAAGCGGTTCACCCGCGTGGCATCGAACCCCAGTTGCCGCGCCAGTTCGCGGTTGCCCACCGGTTCCGGCGACACGGCCAGCGCCTGCAAGGTGGCGATCCCGTCGATCAGGCTCTGGTTGGGCTGGGCGTTAGGCTTGATCTTCATGGGGCAGCACCGGCAGGCAAAGGGAGTTTCCGAATATATTGACGGCGGGGGCCAAGTCCACGCCGCTGCACAGGCCCTTCGGAGGAGCTGTGCAGCGGCAGGAAGGAATCGTCCTTGCTCGTCAGGATTTTTGTCGCTAAATGTGTAACAAATTTCACGCCAGTTGGGGAGAGAAATGATGACGGCACCCGTGTTCATCGCCGGGGAATGGGGTTCTGTGTCCATGCGCCTGCTTTTATGCCGGCGAACGGCGACCGGACCGGAGATCATCGACAGCCTTTCCGGGCGCGGCGTGCGTCAGTGCCAGGATATGGAAGAAGAATTCTTCACCGTCACCGCCCCCTGGATCGCCCGGCATGGCCCCATGCCGGTGATCCTGGCGGGGATGATCGGGTCCGAGTTGGGTTGGCGCTCCTGCACCTACGCCCCCTGTCCCGCCGGTGCCACCGACCTATCGCAGTGCCTGACGCGTTTTTCCGCACGCGGGCTGGACATCGCCATCGCGCCCGGCCTTACCTGCACGAACATCTTCGGCCAGCCCGACGTGATGCGCGGGGAGGAGATGCAGCTTTTCGGCTGGCTGGGCGCCACCCCGCGCCAGACAGATGAGCGCCACCTGCTTTGCCTGACCGGCCCGCATCCCAAATGGACGGCGACGCGGGGCGACCGGGTCGAAAGCTTCTTCACCAGCATGCAGGGCGAGCTGTTCGACCTTCTGCTGGGCCACAGCCTGCTGGGCCGCGGCATGGTGCTGGACACTGATCGGCAGGCGGTGACCGATATGGCGGAGTTCCGGCGGGGTGTGGCATTGTTGGCCGGTGATCGCCGCCTATCCGTCGGCCACGCTCTGTTCGCGGCGCGCGCGCGGCTGGTGACAGGCGGGCTGGCGGCCGACGCCGCCTCTTCCTTCCTGGCCGGTATCATGGTGGGCGGCGATGCCCGCGACGCGCTGCTGGCCCATCAGGGGCGCGGGCTGCTGGAAACGCCGGTCGTGCTGGCCGGGGGGGAGCACTATTGCCGCCTCTATGCCGAAGCCCTGTCCGTGCTGGAGGTACCGGTAGAGACCGCCGCCGGGCACGACACGGTGCTGCGTGGCCTGACCGACTGCTTGTTCGGAGTACGATGACCATGCCGGCAAGCTTCATCGCCGGCGATTGGGGCACCAGCAACCTGCGCCTGTTCCTCTGCCATGACGGGCGGGTGGCCGACCGGCTGTCCGGCCCCGGCATCGCCGCCGTGCCCGGTGCGGCGGAGGTCACGATGATGGCGCTGATTGCCGGCTGGAAGGCGATGTATGGGAAGCTGCCGATATTTCTCTGCGGCATGGTCGGGTCCAGCCTGGGCTGGGTGGAGGCACCCTACATCCCCTGCCCGGTCGGCCTGTCGGCGCTACGGGACGGGTTGCAGTGCTTCAGGGCGGGCGGGCATGCGGTGACCATCGCGCCCGGCCTTTCCTGCACCAACCCCTTGGGCGCACCAGACATCATGCGGGGGGAGGAGACGCAGATCATGGGCGCCCTGGCCACGTGGCCCGCCCTGTCGCAGGGACGGCAGATACTCTGCCTTCCCGGCACCCACAGCAAATGGGTCCTGTTGAATAATGGCCGTGTGGAGCATTTCCAGACGGCCATGACAGGCGAGCTGTTCGCGCTGCTGCGCCGGCACAGCATCCTGGGTCGCGGCACGGAGGATATGGAGCCCCGCGCCGGACCTGCCTTTCAGGCTGGGCTGATGCGTGGGCTGGAGGAACATGGCGCCACCCTGCCGCACCTCCTGTTCGAGGCGCGCAGCCGGCAATTATGCTCCGGCCTGAGTCCGGATTGGGCCCTGTCCTTCCTGTCTGGCCTGCTGATCGGCCAGGATTGTGCCGGCACAATGTCGCGCTACCGGCCCGGATCGGGCCAACCCGTCACCATCATCGCGGCCCCGGAACTGGGCCGCCGCTATACCGACGCCCTGACCCATCTGGGCCTGACCAGCCGATTGCTAGCCGGCGACGACCAATCCCTAGCCGGTCTGTTCGCGCTGGCCGGCCAAAGCTTAAAGGAACCCTTGTCATGATCCTGCCCGATCCCCCGCTTGTCGCTATCCTGCGCGGCATCACCCCGCCGGAGACAGAAGCTGTGGGCGATGCCCTGTCGTCCGCCGGCTTTCGTATGATCGAAGTGCCGTTGAATTCCCCCGACGCGCTGACCAGCATCGCCATGCTCGCCCGCCGGCTGGGCGATACCTGCCTGATCGGGGCCGGCACGGTGCTGACGCCGGCGGCGGTGGAGGAGGTGGCGCGGGCTGGCGGCCGTCTGATCGTCACGCCAAACAGCGACGCCGCCGTAATCGGTCGCGCCATCGCGCTGGGCATGGCGGTGATGCCGGGGTTCGCCACGGCGACGGAGGCATTTCAGGCCATCAACGCCGGGGCACGGCACCTGAAGCTTTTCCCCGCCGCTACCTATGGTACCTCCCATCTCAAAGCCCTGAAGGCCGTGATGCCGACCGATGTCAGGCTTTATGCCGTCGGTGGGATCGGTGGAACCGAAATGGCCGCCTGGCGTATCGCCGGCGCGCAAGGTTTCGGCATCGGCAGTGAACTATATCGACCTAGTATGTCCGCAGAACAGGTCAGGGCACAGGCGGACAGCTTTATGGGCTTCTGGCAGCACTTCCACGGGAATGATTCAGGTTGTGGTAACGATTTAACTATTTGAGTCATGCCATCGGCATAAATGACTGACCGTTGATGTCACTACCGAGACTTCATCGTAGCGCGGATTAGCGAAGCGTAATCCGCGGAGCGACGCCAGGGAAGCCCGCGGATTACGGCTGCGCCTAATCCGCACTACGTAGCCACCCCAGACCATCAGTCATGATTTTGTGCCCCTGGTATAATACGACCAGCTGATCGACAGCAGCGCGCATTGACGGACAACCGACAAGCTGGGTGGCAGCTTCACCGATGAACCGGCACCGGCCAGCAGCTTTTACCACATTGTCTGCACGGTGGCAGGACTTGACCAATGGCATGCCTGTCTTTCCACAGCTGTTAAATTGGCAACACCATCATAGACTTGGCATCATTACAACCGGATGCGTTGCCTGATCTCGATATGCTGCTTTTCCGGGGATCGGTGGTCGGGATCGATATCCAGGCCCAGACGGCGTTCCGCATAATAGAGCAAGGCCTCACGCACCGTCAGGCGCAGAACACCCTCCTCCATGCCGTAATCGCGTTCGATGGCTGCGCGTTGCGGCGGTGACAAACCGCGATGGGGCGTAATCTCCAGCACAACCAACTGTTGCCATTGCGTATCCAGGGCGGGATCAGCTTCCGCCCTGGCCTGATCCGTCACGCACAGGATGCGGCCCAGCACGAAATCCTTGAAGGCACCGTCACGGCGGCACCAGGATCGGGCGTGCCAGCGGAACCCATCAAAGGCCAGGCCGTGCGGCTCAATCCAGCGCTCTGTCGGTGTGGCTGAAGTCATGGACTGATAGCGGACGGCCAGGGCTTGCCGATGCCGGATCGCCGTGACGATGATGCGCAAGGTTTCCGGCGGCACCGCCCGTCGCGGGCTGGGCACTGTCGAAAAGGGCGGCAGGTCAGTCTGGGACAGGCCCGCATCGGCGACAATCCCATCGGCGGCCAGCCGCAACCAGGCCAGATAGCGGTCACTGTCGGGCAACAGCACCACAGGCTTGAAACCGGGTGCCGCCCGGTAACATTTCCCGCTCTTGTCGTATTGTATGTTGTCCGGTGCCATCGTCTGATACCGGGTCAGGTCGCCTGACGCCTGATTGATGGAAATGTCGAACCGTTCCATCAGGTCGGACCGGTTCACCGTTCCGCCCCAGTACAGTCGGAATTCGATGAATTCAAGACGATGTCGAACCCCCCAACGCAGCCCAGACGATTCTTCCTGCCCACTCAATTGAATCTCCATTGACTCTGCGTCCGACATAAACCACCATGGGATGCAATCAAAAACTAGATGGGATTGATTTATGGATGGGTTGCTTTCACAGACCCATCAGTTTCCAATACCCGTCTGATTTCAGGATGGACGATCATGCTGCCGCAAGTATCCACGCCGATCAAGCGCCGTGGTCTTCTGGCCGGGCTTGCCGGGATCATCGGCGGCCTGACGCAGGCGCGCGCCACCGCGACGACAGTGGCCGGCGCGCCGCCGGCCCCCATCCTGCTGCTGGAAAGCCATGTCGCGGGGACCGCCTATTATGATGCAACCCGGCTGCTGACCACCCTGGCCCCAGGGCAGGTTCTGACCCTACGGCGACAGCCCGGCAACGAATATGACAACCTCGCCATTGAGGTGCTGGTGCCCGAAGCCGGAAAGCTGGGCTATATTCCCCGCATCCACAACCAGCCCCTGGCCGGGTTGATGGATGCCGGCAAAATCCTGCACGCACAGGTGTCGCGCCTTTCTCCTGGAACCTGGGAAAAGCTGCGGCTGAATGTCTGGATGGTGGGGTGAGGGGGATGGATTTCGACCAATTCTTCGCAAAGGCGTCGGGAAATGCCAGCCAATTGCCCTATGATTACCAGCGGGCGATGGCTGAGGAAAGCTGGCCCGATGCCTTGATCGCCCCCACCGGCCTTGGCAAAACGGCTGCCGTCATCTTGTCCTGGCTATGGCGTCGATGGAAGGACCCGGCTAGGACACCCCTTCGGCTTGTCTATTGTCTGCCAATGCGGACGCTGGTGGAACAGACAGCGGCGGAAGCGGAAAAGTGGCTGCGCAATCTGGGGGAATTGGCGGGAGATGATTGGCCAGACCCGGATAACGGATTGACCTTGCTGCTTGGCGGCATGGAGCGGGACCGGGAAAAGCCAGCCTGGATTATGCACCCTGACCGCCCTGCCATTATCATCGGCACCCAGGACATGCTGTTGAGCCGGGCCTTGATGCGTGGCTATGGCGGCAGCCGTTTTCAATGGCCAGTCGAATTCGCCCTGCTGCATACGGATGCCCAATGGGTGTTCGATGAGGTGCAACTGATGCAGGCGGGCCTTGCCACCTCTACCCAGTTGCAGGGATTCCGGCAGCAGTTTCTCCCCCCATCCAATCGGGCCACCCGTTCTCTCTGGCTGTCAGCCACCCTGTCAGAAGCATGGCTGCGCTCGGTCGATCATCCGGTGGAGAAGCTGGATATAAGGCGCATCACGCAGGCACCGGAAGCCGCCGCGCGCATGCAGGCCAGCAAGCGGGTTGAAAAGGCCGGCAGCAGCTTGACCGGCCCCTCGAAGAAGGAAACCGCCGACTATATCAAGGCGTTGAGCGCGGAGGTGCTGGCCAGCCGACGTGACGATGGCCGAACATTAATCATCCTCAACACTGTTGCGCGCGCGCAGGAACTGTACAAGGCGCTGCGGCCTGCCATTGGTGCGGACCATCTTGTGCTGGTGCATAGCCGTTTCCGGGCGGGGGAGCGGCAGGCATTGCAGGACCGTCTGCGCAACCTGACGGTCAATGACGTGGTGGTGGCAACACAGGCCGTCGAGGCGGGCGTCGATATCAGCTCTGCGGTGCTGTTCACCGAACTGGCCCCCTGGCCGTCACTGGTGCAACGTCTGGGCCGCCTGAACCGCTACGGTGAATTTGGAGCCGACCGACCAGCCCTTGTGCGCTGGATCGACATCGGTGATGACGGGAAGGGCGAACTGGCCCGGCCCTATGCGGCAGCGGACCTCAGCACCGCACGGGAAACGCTGGACGGTCTGGCCGATGCGGCCCCGGTACATCTGCTGAATATCCCCTGCGACATGGAACCACCGCGCCATGTCATCCGGCGCAAGGATTTCCTGGATCTGTTTGACACCGACCCGGACCTGACGGGGTTCGATACCGATATCAGCCCGTGGGTGCGTGACGCGACGGATACCGACGTGCTGGTGTTCTGGCGTGACATGACCGGCGCGGGGGCGGACGGGCAGCCAGCCCCCGGCGCAGATGAACTGTGCCGGGTGCCTATCGGCCGTGTCGGCGACCTGCTGAAGGGTCGGGAGGTCTGGCATGACGATCCGCAGGCAACCAGCAGTCAGATGGCCTGGGTACGCCTCAAGAACCGGCCATGGCCAGGCATGACCCTGATGCTGCGCGCGGACCAGGGGGGATATGACCCGGCCATCGGCTTGGACCCGGCAAGTCCATCGGCGGTTCCCGTTCTGGCAACCACAGCCGGGGAAGTGCCGGGCCATGGCAGGGAGCCTGACACGTTCCAATCACGACGCGCCGTTCTCCTGACCCGACACCTGCAAAATGTCGAAGGGCGTGCGCGCCAACTGGCCGTTTTGTTGGGCTTGAACCCTGCTGATACGGAAATCCTGGCCACAGCCGCCCGTTGGCATGATGTCGGCAAGGCGCATAAGCATTTCCAGGCCTCTTTGGGTATGGCGATGCCGGGGCCATGGGCGAAATCCAACAATACAGGGGGAAAGAAGGAACGGTCCCATTTCCGTCACGAACTGGCATCGGCCCTTGCCTATCTGTTGGCCAATGACGGTGCCGCGGCGGACAGACCGGCGCAGACCGATCTGATTGCCTATCTGATCGCCGCCCATCACGGCAAGGTGCGCCTGTCCCTGCGCGCCCTGCCGAAGGAAAAACCAGCCGACCATGGCCATCGCTTCGCCCGTGGCGTGTGGGAAGGCGATAGCCTGCCAATGGTGGAGCTTGGCGACGGCACGGCAGCCCCTGCGGTCACCCTGCGGCTGGACATCATGGAAATGGGCGAAGGTGCCATGGGTCCAAGCTGGACAGAGCGCACGCGCGGGCTTCTGCGTGAACACGGGCCTTTCCGGCTGGCCTGGCTGGAAACCCTGCTGCGCATCGCGGATTGGCAGGCATCGGCAGCCGAGCAGCAAGCGGAGAATGAGGAGGCTGTGGCATGAGCGTGGATATTCATGAATATGCCCTGCCCGGCTGCGCCCCGCTGCCCCTGGCCAATTACCTGAAGGCCCTGGGCATTCTGCGCCTGATTGCCGAACAGGCGGACCCCGGCGCGCGGGGCTGGTGGAAGGATGAGTGTTTCTGGCTGCGGACCACGCTGGACGAAGCAGCCTTCCAACGCTTCTTCCTGGAAGAATACCGCCCCAGCCCCATCGCCGCCCCATGGAACGGGGGGAGTGGGTTTTACGATGGCGATAATGTCGATGGTTTCGCGCCTCTCCTGTCATCGCAAGCTCCCCGCTTTGCAGCCTATGCCGCCACCCTGCACCACGAAGTGGCCGCTGTGCGGGATGCAGGCTTCAGCGAACGCCCCAAGGAAGAGGCAAAGAGCAGCTTCGTCGCCCGTCTGCGCTCCACCTTGCCGGATGAGGCACTGCATTGGCTGGATGCCGCGCTGGCGGTGGGCAGTGACGGGCTCTACTTTCCACCCCTGTTGGGCACCGGGGGCAATGACGGACGCCTGGATTTCACCAATAATTTCATGCGTCGGCTGGTCTCCTCCAAGAACCCGGTGGGCTTGTTCAAGCCTGACGATGGCATTGCACGACCTGAAGCAGAAACCCTGTTGACCACAGCCTTGTTCGGCACTGCTTCGGCCAGCATGATTGATTCCGCTATCGGACAGTTCGCCCCTGGTGCGGCAGGCGGCCCCAATGCGTCCACCAGCTTCGAGGGTGGATCACAGATCAACAGTTGGGATTTCGTGCTGATGATCGAAGGGGCGCTGGCCTTTGCCGGAGCCACGTCCCGCCGTCTGGAGGCGGGTGGGCGATCCAGCGCCAGTTTCCCCTTCTGTGTCCGGACGACGGGGGCCGGCTGGGGCGGTACAGCGTTGGATGATGAGGGAGACGCCAGGGCTGAGTTCTGGGCACCTCTCTGGGGCGTCAAGAGCACAGCGGATGAAGTCAATCTGCTGCTGGCGGAGGGCCGGGCCATCGTGAATGGCCGCACGGTCCGCGATGGACTGGAGTTCGCCAGGGCGGCCGCAAGCCTGGGGGTCTCACGCGGGATCGACGCCTTTCAACGCTATGGCTTTGTGATGCGGTCGGGCAAAGCCTATCTCGCCACACCGCTGGGTCGGCGTTTGGTGAAACGGCCACGGGCCGATACGCTGTCCCTGATCGGCGAACTGGAACAGGGTGGTTGGCTGGACAAGGTACGCATCAAGCTGCGTGATGGCAAAGGCCCGGCACGGGGCCGCATCGCCCTGCGCGCCCTGGAAGAAAGCCTGTTCGACCTGACCGCCCCCGATGCGGGTGCAACCCAGGTGGAACGGTGCCTGATCGCCATTGGTGGGATTGTTGCCTATCTGGTCCATGCCCCACGGTTGCGGGAGGATATTCCGCCCCCGCCCCGCCTGTCCGAGAATTGGCTGCAGCTCATTGATGATGACCAGCCATCGACTGAATTCCGCGTCGCCACGGCCCTGGCAAGTCTTGGCTGGGCAGCGGAGGGCAGGAACGCCCGGATCATGGCCGCGCATTTCGCACCGCTGTTGCCGGCGAACAGCCGCAGTCAGTACCGTCAGTGGAATGATCAAGAAGCGGCGTTGGATTGCGTCTGGGGCGAGGGCAGCCTGGTCCGCAACCTCGTTGCGGTGCTGAACCGCCGCCTTTTGCAGGCCGAGGCCGTGGCGGAAGGCGGGCCGGGCGACCCGTTGGATGCGGTCCTGGGTGCGCCGCTTGCCGATATCATGGATTTCCTGGCGGGCCGGTTTGACGATGCGCGTTGTGCTTCGTTGCTGGCCGGGTTGGTCTGGGTGCGCCCCACCACCTTGCGCTGGAAGGCGTGCAACCGGCCAACCGACGTACCGCTGGCCTATGCCGCCTGCAAGCCGCTGTTCACGCCGCGCCAACGGTTACGACATCTGGAGCTTCCCCACGACCCGGCAACGGGTGAGGTGCGGACGATTCCCCTGCTGGCCGAGAAAACGCGGCTGCCGGTGCCACCGGGCATGGTCACCCGGCTGGTGCGCGGCGATATCGTGACGGCAAGCCAGGAGGCGCTTCGACGCGCGCATTCATCCGGTCTGTCCAGCCCCCTGCTGACCCGCGCGGGCGGGGCACCAAGTCTGGCACCAGCCGCCATCAAGGGCGACCGTCTGGCCGCCGCCCTGCTGATCCCGTTGGATAGCGGGGGCCTGGTCCGGGTGCTGAACCGTGCCTTCGATCTTTCCGTGACGAAATCCACCGATATTGATGCCGCTTGAGGAGACAACCCGTGACGCTTGATCTATCCCCGCTGAACAATGTGCCGCGCCTGTTGATCGAGGCGTCACTGCAACCTGTCCAGGGCACGCGTTTCCAGCCGACCGGCTTCCCCAACCTGGGGGCCGCCGAATATGCAGCCCCCGATGGCAACGGCAAGATGCTGCTGGTGGAAAGCGCGCAGAGCATGGCCAACCGGCTGGAGGCCGTATGCTGGGATGAAGGAAGAGGCAAGAATGGCGATCTCGTAAATAGTCTTGCTGGGCTTCCTTATGTCACCGTCGAAAATACGGACGGTGTATGGATGACCAATTCCATCCTTGAGGCCCATAGACTGAATTCTGTTTATATCGAGGAGACTGACTGGTTCGAAACAGAGTTCGCTTCGGCCTTGAAATACAAGAAAAAGGGGAAATCGTTTGAACGAGACGTTCCAACCTCGGTGAATTTCCGTACAGAAATTTATCCAACATTTCTGCGTTTTGATCCCGGCACTCTGGTTCATGGCGTCTTCCTGGAGTCAATCGCAGGCATCATCCGCGTCCCGCGCACCCTCTCCGCGTTCATCGAAGCGGAGGATGTGAGGGTCGCCGCAAGCGGTGGCGTGAAGAATGATCGTGTTTCCGCAAAGAAATCGGAAAGCAAAACGGCTGGCGAGGGGTACGGAAATGTGCCCTACGCGCGTGATGAATGGACGGCGAAGACTATCACGGCCTATTTCAACCTCGACCTTCAGCAAATCCGCGCTTTTGCGCTTGGCGATGCGGCGACGGCGCTGTTGATCGGCCTGTCACTGTTCAAGATCCGCCGTTTCCTGGAAACGGGCTTGCGCTTGCGCACCGCCTGCGACTTTGACCTGATCGGGGAACCACGGGTGACCCGCCCTGCCGAAGGCTGGTCACTGCCCGGTTCAGCGGCGCTTGACGCTGCCCTGCCCGGCCTGATCCAGGCTGTGGCCGCCGAGGGCAAGTTCGCAGGCATCACCAAAGTCACCTATCGCAAGTGAGCGGCCCCATGCTGGCGATCGCCTTCACCTTTTCCGTTGGCCGCTATCACGCCACCCCCTGGGGGCGGCATGTGAACGAAGCGGATGTCGCATGGCCGCCGGAGCCCTGGCGCATCCTGCGGGCGTTGATCGCCAGTTGGCACCGCAAGGCCGATCCGGTCAGCTTCCCCCATGCCGATCTGGCCAACCTGATCGACGCGCTTGCGGCGGAACCGCCGCAGTTCCGTCTGCCGGACAATGCCGTCCACAGCCATACGCGCCACGTAATGAAGCAAAATCACTTTGAAAATCAAAAGATAAAGGTTGATTTTGTTTTCGATGCCTTTGTCCGCCTGCCTTCATCGGAAAGCATGGTGGCGCGCTGGCCGACGGTGACGCTGGATGAACATCAGCGGGTGCTGCTGGCCTTGCTGGTATCAGGGATCGGCTATCTGGGACGGGCGGAAAGCTGGGTGGAGGCGTGGCTGCTGGAGGATGCGGAAGCCGCCGCTATCGAGCCGAACTGTCACCCACACCCGACGGGTGCTGAACCGGGGCTTGAAACAGTGCGGGTCATCGCCCCGCTTCCGGCAGAGCAATATCGGGCCGTGCGGGCGTCGCATCTTGACCGACTTGTCGCCGACATCCAGGCCGCCCATAAGGGGGCAAAACCAATGGGCGTAGAGAAGGCGCTTGCCAAGGCATCGGCGACACCGCTGGCTAGCACGCTTCCGGAACGGCTGGTTGATGCCCTGACACTGGATACCGCTGCCCTGCAGGCTCAGGGATGGAGCCGCCCACCCGCCAGCCAGGACGTGCTGTATGCCAGGGCCGCTCTTTCGCCCCTGCCCCGCCGGGTCCGCCGCCACCGGGCATCCGCAGAGGCCGACTTGCCGCAGGTTGCCCGCTTTGTCCTGGCCGGACGGCCCCGCCCCCGGATTGAGGACACGGTCAAGATCGGTGAACTGATGCGACTGGCGACCCTGGCCCGCTATGGCTGGGAAGCGCCTGATCCCGTGACGGGCCGTCGCAAACCCAAGGCACCGTCTTTGTTCAGCGGTCGGGAAGAGACGGGCGGCAAGCGCCTGCTGAGCGACCCGACCCATGGCCATGCCTTCTGGCTGCCGGAAGATGCCGATGGTGATGGCGAAATCGACCATATCACGATCTTCGCCCGTGACGGTTTTGACGCCGAAGCCCGAGAGAAGCTGGACAGCATCACGAAGCTGTGGCTGGAGAAAAAGCAACGGGATGATGCTGGTGAGGAAGGGGAAGCTGCGTCCTCCCAGCGCCAGGAATGGCGTCTGGCCCTGGAAGGGTTCGGCAAACCAGAGGATTTTCAATCGAAGAAGGAAATGGATGGCGGCTGCGCCTTCCTCACCCCCGGCCGGGTCTTCACCAGCGTGACACCGTTCCTTGCCGCCGGTCATTTAAAGGCTGGCCCCAACCCTTATCAACGCGAAATCCGCCGCCTGCTGCGGCTGCGCGGCTTGGTGGGGGAAGAGGCAATGGATCAGGTTCTGGTGGAAATCCAGAAGACGATAAGTGTCGGCGGTCGCACCCTCCGCCCGCTGCAATTCCACCGCTTCAGATCGACCCGTGGCGAACAACAGCATGACACTTCCGGCGCCTTTCTGAAAATCACGCTGCCGGTGGAGATAAACGGCCCGCTCTGTCTGGGGTACGGCAGCCATTTCGGACTGGGTTTGTTCAAGGCAGTGGGGGAGGCATGAGAAATACTGCAATAATCAATTTTCAAAATTGACTTGCTGCTGGATCATCTCCGCCCGCCACGCCAATAGCCGGGAAAGGAAGCGATATGACGATCAAATTCTACACGATGGGGGAGGTGGCGGCGGCCAAACCCACTGATCCCCGCAAACTATCGGCAACGACCGACGACGATATCGCCCGCCAGATCGCCGAGGACCTTGTACCGCACCCGACCAGAGCGCGGCCGAACCGTCGGAGTTCGTCCTGCGCGCCCCTAGTATTAAGGCGCGTGCCATCCGTAACCGCCTGGGGCTGACCCAGGAGCAATTCGCCGCTCGTTTCGGCCTCAATATCTGGACCCTGCGCGAATGGGAACAGCATCGCCGCGAACCTGATGGCCCCGCACAGACTCTGTTGCGGGTCATCGCCCATGATCCAGATGCCGTAGCAATGGCATTGGGTACAAACCGATAGCAGCCATCGCCTTCGACCACCGAATACTGTATCAATTCGTTCGGCAGGCCTGTCATTGAAGGCGGAAACGCTCGCCTGCCTCAGCCGAGGCGAAATACGGGATGGGCTACCGCCGCGGGGTTTCCGGTTATCCTGACACATGAAAACCGGGCATTTTCCGGTACGCTATTTCGCGTGAAATCCACCTGCGCTGTGTTACCCTTGCGATACACAACCATCGCATGGTGCATCCATGGTGGATGATCCCTCCCCGGACGAGACCGGTTCAGAAGAAACCACGCCAGACGAGACAGGCCGGGACCCGGTGCCCACCCCGCCCCCACGCGCCGTACAATTGTCGCTGGCGCTGCCGGCCCCGGCGGCGGGGATCGACGATGTGCTAGTGCCGGCACGGATGATCAATGAATGGGTCTATTGTCCGCGTCTGGCCTATCTGGAATGGGTGGAGGGGGAATGGGCTGACAGTGGGGATACAGAGGAAGGGCGGCGGGTGCATGCCCGTGTCGATGCCGCCCGTCCGGCCCTGCCAGCGCCAGAGGACGTGACGGAGGATAGCCGCCCGTTCACCACCCGGTCGGTGGAGGTGGCATCCGAACGGCTGGGGCTGGTGGCCAAGCTGGATCTGCTGGAGGGTGAAGACGGCATCGTCACGCCCGTGGATTACAAGAAGGGCAAGCGCCCGCATGTGGAGGCCGGGGCCTATGATCCCGAGCGGGTGCAGCTTTGTGCCCAGGCGCTGATCCTGGAGGATAATGGTTATCGCGTCGGTGACGGGTTCCTGTGGTTCGCGGGTAGCCGGGAACGGGTGCCCGTGCGGTTCGACGCGGACTTGCGGGCGCAGACGGCGACAGCGGCGGCCTCGCTGCGGCTGGCGGCGGCCACGCGGCGCATTCCGCCGCCGCTGGAAAATTCCAAGAAATGCAATCGCTGTTCGCTGCTGCCCATCTGTCTGCCGGATGAGGTGAACCTGTTCCGCACCGGGGCGGTGCCGCGCACGCCACCACCACCCGCCGACGGCGCCCTGCCGCTCTACGTTCAACAACCCGGTGCCCGCATCGGCAAGGAGGGCGAGGTGCTGGTGATCAAGGCCCCCGTGGCCCGCCCCGCCGACAAGGAACGGGACGAGGGATTCCGGGACAAAGAAGAAGAGGTGCGGGTCGCCATCGGCGAGGTGTCGGAACTGGTGCTGGCGGGCCCGGTCAACCTGTCCACCCCGGCCCTGCATGCCCTGTTGAAGGCCGAGGTGCCCGTAGCCTGGATGAGCAGCGGCTTCTGGTACATGGGCACAACGGGCGGGCACGGCCCCCGCAGCGCCGGGACACGCATGGCCCAATACCGGCTGCGCGATGACGAGGCCCGCCGCCTGGCCTTTGCCCGCACCCTGGTCGATGCCAAGCTGAAAAACCAGCGCACCCTGCTGCGCCGTAACTGGCGCGGGGGCGAGGCGGAACGTGAACCGGTGCTGGATCGGCTGCGCCACCTGTCCGTCAAGCTGCCGCAGGTGCGCGACATGGGCGAATTGCTGGGAACGGAGGGTGAAGGGGCGGCCCTTTATTTCCGTGCCTGGCCCAAATTGCTGAATGAAAAGGCCGCGTCCCTGCCGGAATTCGGGTTTGAACGGCGGTCCCGCCGCCCGCCCGCCGATCCGGTCAATGCCTGTCTGTCACTGTGCTATGCGTTGTTGACGCGCGCCGTTTCCACCTCTTTAGAGGTGGCGGGGCTGGACCCCTGGGTCGGCTTCTACCACACCGACCGTCCGGGCCGCCCCTCGCTGGCGCTGGATATGATGGAACCGCTGCGCCCCATCCTGGCCGACAGTGCTGTGCTGACTGTTCTCAACCAGGGGGAACTGAGTCCGCGCGATTTCGTCATGGCCGGTCCCGGCTGCAACCTCACCCCCGACGGTCGCCGCACCCTGATCCGCGCGTTTGAGCGGCGGTTGGAGCAGGAGGCGACGCACCCCGCCTTCGGCTATCAGATTTCCATGCGCCGCATGCTGCATGTGCAGGCCCGGCTGCTGGCCCGGTACCTGCGGGGGGAAGTGCCAACCTATCCCCATTATGTGCCGCGCTGCCCCCCGGTCGAAGGTTTCCCGCCATGGCCCGCCATAATGAACGGCTCTACATCGTCACCTATGACATCGCCGACCAGAAACGCTGGCGCCAAGTGTTCAAGGTGATGGAGGCCTATGGCGAATGGCTGCAACTCTCCGTCTTCCAATGCCGCCTGACCGCCCGCCGCCGCGCCGCACTGGCCATGCGGCTTGACCGCGAGATAAAGCCATCGGAAGATCACGTTCTGATCCTTGATATCGGGCCTGCCGATGACGTGGATTTGCGCGTCGAAAGCCTGGGCAAAAGCTTCAAGGCGATTGAGCGCCATGCCAGGGTGATTTAAGGGGTTTCTGCCGGTTGGTGGCGCGAGCGGCGCGATACCCACCAAATCCCGGCACCCGCTCGCAGGAACCCAAGTCATTGGGATTGCAGTGGTTCTTGGACATTGTATATCGGTTGAAAATGCGGTCGGTGTAAGACTACCCACCCACCAAAGGACCCGCTCGCAAATCCGGGCGGTTTTTGTTATGATACAAGTGGTTCCAGGGTAGGGGCCTTCCCCGGCTGAAAGGCCGGGGCCTCATTGAAGCGCACTACTCTTCCCCGCCAAGGCTCCGACGGTGCCGCGCCTTCCCCGGCTGAAAGGCCG
Organism: Niveispirillum sp. FG156; assembly: GCF_057809555.1. Taxonomy (NCBI): domain Bacteria; kingdom Pseudomonadati; phylum Pseudomonadota; class Alphaproteobacteria; order Rhodospirillales; family Azospirillaceae; genus Niveispirillum; species Niveispirillum sp. FG156. The sequence continues at coordinate 63,110 of NZ_JBMDKE010000037.1, forward strand.
GGGCCTCATTGAAGCCCGGTACTATTTCCGGGTGCCGCGCGTGGCAGACCGGCCGGCCTTCCCCGGCTGAAAGGCCGGGGCCTCATTGAAGCGTAGGCATATCCCAGGCCCTGCTTGACAGATGGGCGGCCCTTCCCCGGCTGAAAGGCCGGGGCCTCATTGAAGCCCAGATGCCCGAAAGCGCTTCCGCTCGCGTGTCCGCTCCTTCCCCGGCTGAAAGGCCGGGGCCTCATTGAAGCGCGCTCCGCCCGCTTGTGGCGTTGGTATAGGCGCGGGCCTTCCCCGGCTGAAAGGCCGGGGCCTCATTGAAGCCAAGTTTCGCCAGGCCGTCTCGCGCCCTCGCTTCGCTCACCTTCCCCGGCTGAAAGGCCGGGGCCTCATTGAAGCTCAAGATTGCGATCCGCTTCATATCGGCTGAGCTTTTCCTTCCCCGGCTGAAAGGCCGGGGCCTCATTGAAGCAGGATGTCGTCATCCCCCAGGCTTGATGATGGGTTCTGGCCTTCCCCGGCTGAAAGGCCGGGGCCTCATTGAAGCAGGTCAATCTTCGGCTTATCGCCGTCGCCTTCTCCACCCCTTCCCCGGCTGAAAGGCCGGGGCCTCATTGAAGCAACAAGTCGGCGCGCAGAGCCACCTCCGCGTCGTTCCTTCCCCGGCTGAAAGGCCGGGGCCTCATTGAAGCATCAACGGTCATCGTGGGACGTATGAGTCTCTAGACCTTCCTTCCCCGGCTGAAAGGCCGGGGCCTCATTGAAGCGGAAAAGTCCGCTGGCTACGTTTGCACAAGCGTTCTGTCCTTCCCCGGCTGAAAGGCCGGGGCCTCATTGAAGCTGCGGATTGATCAGCCCCGCGATGCCCTGCGCATCCACCCCTTCCCCGGCTGAAAGGCCGGGGCCTCATTGAAGCAGGCCAAGGACCATAGCCGGCTCAACGTGCAGGGCCTGTTCCTTCCCCGGCTGAAAGGCCGGGGCCTCATTGAAGCTTGCCCAGACTGGTCATGCAGGTGGCCAGGGTGACATAGCCTTCCCCGGCTGAAAGGCCGGGGCCTCATTGAAGCGTCGCCAATCCGTCTGGTCCCACGCGCCCTTTCCCCAGTCCTTCCCCGGCTGAAAGGCCGGGGCCTCATTGAAGCCACGTCATCGGGCGGGCATTGGCGCCGCGTGGCGAACCTTCCCCGGCTGAAAGGCCGGGGCCTCATTGAAGCAACGTCTTTCGGCTTATCCCTCTGGACTTGGCGTAATCCTTCCCCGGCTGAAAGGCCGGGGCCTCATTGAAGCCGTTCTTGATCGCCTTGTAAACCATCTGCCGGCTTTGGCCCCCTTCCCCGGCTGAAAGGCCGGGGCCTCATTGAAGCCACGATTACGCCAGCCGTTGCGGTGCCTTCGCTGGCACTCCTTCCCCGGCTGAAAGGCCGGGGCCTCATTGAAGCCGAGCCGGAGTCAGGGCAAGGTCCGTGGAAAGAGCGTCCTTCCCCGGCTGAAAGGCCGGGGCCTCATTGAAGCCTTCAAAGGCGTCGTAATCGTCAGCCAGTTCCTGGCGGTCCTTCCCCGGCTGAAAGGCCGGGGCCTCATTGAAGCGAACAAGTATCCAGTGCCATTGGCATCACCTTCAGCACCTTCCCCGGCTGAAAGGCCGGGGCCTCATTGAAGCAGGAAAATCCGTTTCTCACGGAAGACGCTCAGGGGCTTCCTTCCCCGGCTGAAAGGCCGGGGCCTCATTGAAGCGAGGATGGCAAACTTCGCATCTTTACGGGAGCCGAACGCCCTTCCCCGGCTGAAAGGCCGGGGCCTCATTGAAGCCATCAAGAATGGCTAGGCTTTCCGTCAGCGGATCAGACGTGCCTTCCCCGGCTGAAAGGCCGGGGCCTCATTGAAGCCCGATCCTTTCCCGCGATGATGCACGCCAAGCCCAGACCCACCTTCCCCGGCTGAAAGGCCGGGGCCTCATTGAAGCGTCCAGCTTCTGCGACACCGCGCTGGGATCGTCATCACCCTTCCCCGGCTGAAAGGCCGGGGCCTCATTGAAGCTTTTGCAGTCGGTGCACCCTCTACACGCGTAACCAGACCCCTTCCCCGGCTGAAAGGCCGGGGCCTCATTGAAGCTACCTTGGTGACGCTCCCGTGCTGGTATGTGATAGCCCTTCCCCGGCTGAAAGGCCGGGGCCTCATTGAAGCTCGATAATCACAGTGGTCGAGGCAGGCGAAATAAACTGCCTTCCCCGGCTGAAAGGCCGGGGCCTCATTGAAGCGGTCTGCGCCATTATCCCCCGCTCCCATCGCCAATACCTTCCCCGGCTGAAAGGCCGGGGCCTCATTGAAGCCCGCCCTGAAGCGCCGTGCTCAGCACATCATTGATGCCTTCCCCGGCTGAAAGGCCGGGGCCTCATTGAAGCCACGCGTTTCCTATTTCATCAGAAACATGTGGTACTCTGCCTTCCCCGGCTGAAAGGCCGGGGCCTCATTGAAGCGAGAGTATCCAACCCATCCAGAAGCCTCGTCGGCAAGCCCTTCCCCGGCTGAAAGGCCGGGGCCTCATTGAAGCAAGATTACCGCTTGCAGCCTATGAACAGCACAAGAGCCCCTTCCCCGGCTGAAAGGCCGGGGCCTCATTGAAGCAGGCCGGTTCGACTGATGGCGGTTGCCTCTCCATCATCCCTTCCCCGGCTGAAAGGCCGGGGCCTCATTGAAGCACAGAGCAGACACGTCTAGGCGCGTCTCTGTTTTGATGGGGCCTTCCCCGGCTGAAAGGCCGGGGCCTCATTGAAGCGTCTTCATCGTGCATGGTCATCTCTCCTAGTATCACGCCTTCCCCGGCTGAAAGGCCGGGGCCTCATTGAAGCTCGCCTTCTCGGAACGTAATACGGCTCACAGGCGATCCCTTCCCCGGCTGAAAGGCCGGGGCCTCATTGAAGCAATCCGCAGCAGGTCAGCGCTGGCATGGTGCGGGAGGGTCCTTCCCCGGCTGAAAGGCCGGGGCCTCATTGAAGCATCTCCTGAATACCCCAGCCCGAGGGCGATGGGGCAATCCCTTCCCCGGCTGAAAGGCCGGGGCCTCATTGAAGCGGGCTGAACAACCTGGGCGAGCCCATCGGTGTGGGCCCCTTCCCCGGCTGAAAGGCCGGGGCCTCATTGAAGCCGCCAGAACCTCACCGGTCGGGAACCCGACTTCACAGGGCCTTCCCCGGCTGAAAGGCCGGGGCCTCATTGAAGCCATGCATCGGATCGCCAATCGGGGATTTGCAGCGGCGACCTTCCCCGGCTGAAAGGCCGGGGCCTCATTGAAGCGCAGGTCGAGGCGTCCAAGGAGCGGATCGCCAGCGAGCCTTCCCCGGCTGAAAGGCCGGGGCCTCATTGAAGCGACTGAGGCATCATCATGAACCACCCCGCCCTACATCCTTCCCCGGCTGAAAGGCCGGGGCCTCATTGAAGCCGATCCAGGACGCGTCCGATCTCAGCTTCACCCTCTGCCACCCTTCCCCGGCTGAAAGGCCGGGGCCTCATTGAAGCGGCATCTGCAACCGATGCGAAACCGCCAACTTGGACTTCCTTCCCCGGCTGAAAGGCCGGGGCCTCATTGAAGCGTACCAATAAAGCCCCGGCTCGGCGGCCACGAAATTCCTTCCCCGGCTGAAAGGCCGGGGCCTCATTGAAGCTAAAAAAATCCCCCGCCGGCAAGGACGGGGGAGAGCGACCTTCCCCGGCTGAAAGGCCGGGGCCTCATTGAAGCCCGCCAGTCTACACGATCACGGCGACGGCGTCACGGGGCCTTCCCCGGCTGAAAGGCCGGGGCCTCATTGAAGCTGCTGTAGCCCATTACAAAGCCCTCTCGATCTCCGAAAGCCTTCCCCGGCTGAAAGGCCGGGGCCTCATTGAAGCATGGGATTTCAGTGCCGGGATGCACCCTGTCTAACACCTTCCCCGGCTGAAAGGCCGGGGCCTCATTGAAGCATAAACTCTGGATGTGCATCATGTCGATGAACCGCCTCCCTTCCCCGGCTGAAAGGCCGGGGCCTCATTGAAGCCATCGCCAATCGATCCGGCTCTGTACCGATTTCCTGCGCCTTCCCCGGCTGAAAGGCCGGGGCCTCATTGAAGCATGTTGTGCTCCGGCCACGACCACCAAGCGCGGCTGCGGGCCTTCCCCGGCTGAAAGGCCGGGGCCTCATTGAAGCCCGGAGATATTCGACACCATCTTTTCGGCGTCGGGGTTCCTTCCCCGGCTGAAAGGCCGGGGCCTCATTGAAGCACCATGAAGCTTCCGCAAGGGGCGGAAATCATCCGCATCCTTCCCCGGCTGAAAGGCCGGGGCCTCATTGAAGCAGAAGCTGCTTGTAAAGCAGGCCGACGTGCTTGGTTCCCTTCCCCGGCTGAAAGGCCGGGGCCTCATTGAAGCAATGGATTTACATTCGAACTTGTTTGGACAAGTGTGCCTTCCCCGGCTGAAAGGCCGGGGCCTCATTGAAGCACTTGTTTAACAGGACCTGATTTGGTCTTGAACCCTTCCTTCCCCGGCTGAAAGGCCGGGGCCTCATTGAAGCCAATTTAAAATGCGGTTTTCCTGGGTAGCGCCGATTGAGCCTTCCCCGGCTGAAAGGCCGGGGCCTCATTGAAGCCAGCCTCTTTGATCAGCCTTCATCGCAAGAGCGCGACCCTTCCCCGGCTGAAAGGCCGGGGCCTCATTGAAGCATGATAATCCCGGCAATGATCACGCCCAGGATCACGGGCCTTCCCCGGCTGAAAGGCCGGGGCCTCATTGAAGCGAAGAGTTGCCCGAGGGGTACGAGCTGGAAACCTTTGCCTTCCCCGGCTGAAAGGCCGGGGCCTCATTGAAGCGTCCCTGTTCGGGCGTAACCTGAACGATGCTGAATATTATGACCTTCCCCGGCTGAAAGGCCGGGGCCTCATTGAAGCTCTTTCTGGCTATTAGTGATCTTGGATCTCTTTATAGCCTTCCCCGGCTGAAAGGCCGGGGCCTCATTGAAGCCTCACCGTACCGCGCCGCGATTTCCAGGGCCTTGGCACCTTCCCCGGCTGAAAGGCCGGGGCCTCATTGAAGCCGAGGAGTAATCCACCGCTGCCCAGTCTTCTTCGTCCGTCCTTCCCCGGCTGAAAGGCCGGGGCCTCATTGAAGCCCAGTTCATTGGCTTGCTCCGACGTAGCTCCCACGCCCCTTCCCCGGCTGAAAGGCCGGGGCCTCATTGAAGCCCGGACGGTAACCCAATTGGTCACCACCGTTGCCGGATCCCTTCCCCGGCTGAAAGGCCGGGGCCTCATTGAAGCCCGGCATTTCCACAGGAGCATCGGCAGCGCAGATTGCGGCCCTTCCCCGGCTGAAAGGCCGGGGCCTCATTGAAGCCAAGGCTGTCCTTGTCCATTGGGCGGGCGGCAGCGCGCATCCCTTCCCCGGCTGAAAGGCCGGGGCCTCATTGAAGCCCGGCATGCGCTGTCGGAGGCGGGCGCCCGCCAACATTCCCTTCCCCGGCTGAAAGGCCGGGGCCTCATTGAAGCAAGGTCAAGCGCGACGGGCGGGAAGTGCAGTTTGCGCTGTTCCTTCCCCGGCTGAAAGGCCGGGGCCTCATTGAAGCTCAAACACCGTGGCCTATGCTGTGGCCCTGGCGATCCACCTTCCCCGGCTGAAAGGCCGGGGCCTCATTGAAGCCGTGTTCCATCTTGCGCTTCCTGCATATTTTCGTATGCCTTCCCCGGCTGAAAGGCCGGGGCCTCATTGAAGCTGCACGTCGTCCTGCATCTTGCGCTGCGTGTCCGCGACCTTCCCCGGCTGAAAGGCCGGGGCCTCATTGAAGCATTGGCGGCGCGGATCATGCCGTCATCCCCGACCCATAGCCTTCCCCGGCTGAAAGGCCGGGGCCTCATTGAAGCAGCGATATAACGGGACCGGCCTGCCATCAGCGGCGACACCTTCCCCGGCTGAAAGGCCGGGGCCTCATTGAAGCTCAGACACGCCGCCCGTCACCACTCGCTCGTCCCTCTCCCTTCCCCGGCTGAAAGGCCGGGGCCTCATTGAAGCTCCGCAGGTGCGGGTCGATAAGGAGTTTGATCGCGGCCTTCCCCGGCTGAAAGGCCGGGGCCTCATTGAAGCCCGGCCCCCGCGTCCTTGCCCCGGCCGAAATGCTAGAGGGCGCCTTCCCCGGCTGAAAGGCCGGGGCCTCATTGAAGCCCGACAACGGCACCACGATCATTCACTCCGCAACGGACCTTCCCCGGCTGAAAGGCCGGGGCCTCATTGAAGCGTCGGGCCGGACGCTACCCCGGCGTTGTGTTTCCCGCCTTCCCCGGCTGAAAGGCCGGGGCCTCATTGAAGCATATGAGGACAGCGCCGCGCATGAGCCTGGACGCGCTTCCTTCCCCGGCTGAAAGGCCGGGGCCTCATTGAAGCTGCGGATCTTCGGCATTACCGCCTCCAGGGGGCCGTCCCAGGGGAATCGCTTCAGATTAACGGCCCTGAATTTCGAATGATATTTTCGAGATA
>NZ_JBMDKE010000038.1:0-67882 GCF_057809555.1 Niveispirillum sp. FG156
CTTCGAAACCAAAATCGGCCGGACGGTCACAGCAGGCGTAAATGTAAGGTTCTGATCAGGCCTGACCCGAAAAAAAGCCGCCGGCAGTGATGCCGACGGCTTTTGCCCTTTTAGATCAAAGGGCCTTGAACCGGACGGCGATGCCGCCACCTGGTGCCATCTCCAGGTCCAGGCTGTCCTTCGACGTCACCACACGCTTTTCCACCTTCAACGCGGTCGGGTTGGTCTTGTAATCGGCCCCCGCGCCATCGGCATAGATCTGCGCCTCATAGCGCTTGCCGGGCGTCAGGAAGTCCAGCTTCTGGGTCAGCTTGCGGGCATTCTCGTCGGTGACGCCGCCCAGGAACCAATCCTTGCCCCCGCGCGGTTGCCGCGCCACCACGACATAATCACCGATCTCCGCCTGCAAAGTGCGTGACGTTTCCCAGTCCGCCGCGACATCGCGGATGAACTGGAAGGCGTCGGGCCGGGCCTCGTAATTCTCTGGCAGGTCGGCGGCCATCTGTACCGGGCTGTACAGCACGACATAAAGCGCCAGTTGTGTGGCCAGCGTGGACTGCACCCGCGCCTCCAGCTTGTCTTTGCCATGCATGACGTCGAAGATGCCGGGCGTGTAATCCATCGGCCCGGCCAGCATGCGGGTGAAGGGCAGGATGGTGACATGTTCGGGCGGGTTGGTGGGCTTGCCCCAGGCGTTGAATTCCTGGCCCCGCGCGCCTTCACGGCTGACCCAGTTGGGATAGGTGCGGCGCAGGCCCGTATCCTTCACCGGCTCATGCGCGTTCACGGCGATCTTGTGCCGGGCCGCCGTCTCCACGACCTTCAGGTGGTGGCGCACCATATATTGACCGGCAAACCATTGCTGGCCGCCCGCCTCGTCCAGGATGGTGCCGCTATGCTTGACATAGCCGGTCTTGACGCGATCCACGCCCACCTTCTGGTACAGCGCCATGGCGCCTTCCAACTGACGCTCATAATTGACCACGGCGCCTGCCGTTTCATGATGCCCAATCAGGCCCGCCCCCTTCGCCTTGCCATAGGCGGCCAGCGCCGGCAGGTCGAAATCGGGATAGCTTTCGGTGAAGCTGAACTGATCGCCATTGGCGATCCAGTCGCCGTCCCAGCCCTTGTTCCACCCCTCGACCAGAACGCCGGTGAACCCGTACTTGGCCGCAAAATCCATATAGCGCTTCACATTGGCGTTGTTGGCCCCATGGATCGGCCCGCTGCCCCAGGTGGATTTGTTCAGATGCATCTCCCACCAGATGCCGACATACTTGCCCGGCTTGAACCAGGACACGTCGCCCAGCTTGTTAGGCTCGTTCAGGTTCAAGGTGATGCGGCTGTCGGCCAGGGCCGCCGCACTGTCACCGATCAGGACGGTGCGCCAGGGCGTGGTGAACGGTCCCGTCTTGCGGGCCAGAACCCCGTCGGGCCAGGGCATCAGCCGGGCCGTCAAGGTCCTCGCCCCGTCACCGGACAGCAGCATGGAGGGGAAATCCACCAACGCCGCCTCATGGATCGACAGGTGAAGGCCGTTATCCCCCTTCAGGGTCAGCGGCGTTTCGGCGGTGGTGATGCGGCGCGCGTCGGTCTTGGTGTAAAGATACTCGTCCCGCTCCTCGCCCTGCGCCTGATACCACCAGGCTGTCTGATTACCCACGGGCCGGAACTGCGTGCGCTCGCCCACCACCTCCACGGCCTGACCCGCTGGAATGGCGCTGTAATCATACCGGAAGCCGATACCGTCATCGAACAGCCGGAAGGTGACGCCGACATTGGCGTTCAGGGCCGTATCCCCGCCCAGCGTCACCGTCATTTCGGTATGGTTATCGCGCACCACCCGTTGCTCGCCCCAGGGCTGTTCCCAATTCGTGTCCGATGCCGCCCGCTTCACCGCCTTGATGGCGCTGTAGCGAACCGGCGCCTCCCCCTTGAAGCCCAGGCCCAAGGCGCCCGGCGCCAGAACCGGCGCACCCTTGCGGCTGACCTCATAAAAGGCCTGCCCATCCTTCACAAAGACGCACAGCTCGATCAGCTTGCCCGGCGACTGCGCGCATTCACGGTCAGCGGCCAGCGCCGGATTGGCGGCCCCCAGGGCGACAAGCGAGGAAAGCAGCGTCAGGGAACGGAAATTCATCAGGGGGGCCTCTTTGCAGGAATGAAACCAGTCGAAACGCACGTCACTGACCATGGAGCAGATAGGCGTCATGGGTCGGCTGCCGCAAGACCTGGGTCTTCACGAAGCCCAGCATGGCGCGCAGCCGCGCCTTCAATTCCTCCGCCGGGATCAAATCCAGGGCGGGTGGATAGGTATCGGGCACCAGCCCATGCCCGGCCAGGAAGGCGCGCCAACTGTCGGGGACCAGATCATCCTCGTCCCACGGCGCCAGCTCGCCCCGCGCCCTGAACAGCGACAGGCGGTGGAACAGGTCGGTGGACAAAGGCAGATCGCGCGCCGCATCCCAGAAGGGACCGACATGGCGGGCCAGATGGTAATGCATCGCCTGAAAATCGCGCAGATGCGTGAAATGCGCCCGCGTCAGCCGGTTATATTCGGCTTGTGCGGCCCGGAAGCCGCCATGCCGGGGGAAATGCGCCAGCAGATGCACAAGCCCTTGCTGCAGGGCCAGCAGGTCCAGGTCATGCAATGGGTCCAGACGTACCGCGGCCTGACCCAGCGCCAAGCAGTTGCCATCCCAGGCGCGGGCGCGCAAACCCGGCGCATTGGCCCGTCCCACCGCATCCTCGGGCGCGAAACCACAGAGCGGCGGCAGGCGGCGCAGCACATCCGCCTCCCCGGGCCCCGACCGCCAAACCGCCGTCAGATAGGTGCCAGACTGTGCGGGACGCAGCGCGATCCAGCCCTGGTTGAAGCCCCGCACCTCCGCATAGGGCGGCAGCGCCTTCATGCGCGGCCCCCGCGCCGTCAGCACGCGGTCGGCGGGGAAGTCCCAGGGCTCCAGGCCATTTCCCGGCCCGGCGATCAGCTGCGCGTCGCCGCCCGTGACATCCAGATAGAAATCACCCTCGACGCGCTGCCCATCCTCCAGCATCAACCCGGTGATCACGCCGCCATCGCGCGCCACCGACAGGCCGCGCGCCGGTATCACCGTGACACCGGCGCGAAGAGCCAGTTCCTTCAGGACCGCCGCATAGGGTAATGCCGGCAGGTGATAACCGTAATCGCTGCGGCCATATTCCTCGCTCTGCGCGTCGGGGATGAACAGCCGCCCCTGCCGGGCCGCCGCCGCGGTCAGGCTGAAATCCTCCAGCGGCACCGACAGGCCATGGCGGCGGGCGCGCAGCCAATGGGCGAAGAAATCTTGCCCCCCGATGGGGGAGCCCAGCGCACCGAACGGATGCAGAAAGGGCGGAACGGAACCCAGCGCATCGGCGAAGTTCCAGCCCAGCGTATAGGCACCCCCCACCCGCGCCAGCAGCCCCTTCTCATCCAGGCGCAGTTGATGATGCAGGGCCTCCAGCGCCGGCAGGCTGGCATGCAGGTCGCCCGGCCCCGCCTTGGCCGGTAGTTCGACAACACTCACCCGCAGGCCGGATGGCGACAGGGCGCGGACCAGCGTCGCCGCCGTCAGCCACAGGGGCGCATCACGCCCGGCGATGACCAGATGGTTGATCGGCTGGTTCATGCGGCATTCCCCCGCGATCCGGCATGGTCAGGCGCTACATGATCAGGCGCCGTGCAATGGCGGGCGATGAAATCGGCATGCGTCGGCATGCCTGACAGCCCGTCACGGATGCGCCCGCGCAAATCCGACAGCCGCCTTTCCAGCTCCGGCAGCGGCAAATGGTCGGCCAGTCGGGCATAGGCCCCTGGCATCACCCCCTGCCCTTCGAATACCGACAGCCAGCTGTCACGCGAGAACAGGCCCAGCTTGTAATCGGGCGCCGCCGCCCCTTCGCGGAACAGGTCCAGCTTGTGCAGCAGGCTGTCCGGCATCTCCATGCTGCGCACATGGTCCCACAGCGGCTCTCCGTGGCGGCTGTTGGCCATGTAATGCAGGACCAGGAAGTCGCGCACCCGGTCGTAATGGATTTCGAACAGGCGGTTGAACTCGGCCGCCAGACGCGGATCAATGCCGCCGCCGGGCCGGGGCATCAGCCCGACCAGATCGAACATCGCAGCCTGGATCAGGAAGATCGACGTGCTTTCCAGCGGTTCCAGGAAGCCGCTGGAAAGGCCCGCCGCGACGCAATTGCCTTCCCAGGCCCGCGCCCGCCGCCCGGCGGCGAAACGCAGCAGGCGCGGTTCAGCCAGCGCCGGCCCGTCCAGCGCCGACAGCAACGTCTCCCGCGCCTCCTCCTCCCCGCACCAGCGGCTGGAGAAGACATAGCCGTTGCCGATCCGGTGCTGCAGCGGGATGCGCCAGGTCCAACCTGCCTTGCGGGCGGTAGCGCGGGTGTAGGGGGTCAGCGGTTGCACGGACGCCGACGGCACCGCCAGCGCCCGGTCGCAGGGCAGCCAGCGCGACCAGTCGCACCAGGGCACCTGCATCGGCCCGCCGACCAGCAGGGAGCGGAACCCACTGCAATCGACAAAGAAATCACCCCCAATCCCAGCGCCCGACGCCAGGGTCAGGCGGGTGACATGCCCGCTCTCCCCATCCCGCGCGACGTCGGTGATCCGCCCCTCCACCCGCATCACGCCGCGCGCAGTAGCCCAAGTACGAAGGAATTCCGCGTACAATCCGGCATCGAAATGATAGGCGTAGGAGAATGTTGATCGTATCGAATTCGTATCGACCGTTGCGGGATGGTCGAACAGACCGGTCCGACAGAGGGCCACGGCGAAGGAATAGTCCTGCAAGGACCCGGCTTCGATGCCGGACAGGCGGGCGCGAGCCCAATGGTGCTGAAAATCCACCCCGGCCCAGGGTTCGCCGAACACCCCGAACGGGTGAATGTAGCGGTCGGTAGGCTGGTTCCAGCCGACAAACTCGATCCCCAGCTTGATGGTGGCGCCGGTGGCGCGCATGAACTCGGCCTCGTCAATGCCCAGCCGGTCATTGAACAGCTTGATATGGGGCAGCGTCGCCTCCCCCACCCCGACGGTCCCGATTTCGTCACTTTCGATCAGGGTCAGGTCATAGGCATCGGTGGGCAACAGCCTGGCCAGACCGGATGCCACCATCCAGCCCGCCGTGCCGCCGCCGACGATCACCACCCGCAGGCGCTTTGCCGCTTGTACCCGCATCCGATGACGCTCCGTGCCCGGTCGGATGACGTATCTCATCAACCGGCTGCAATAAAAAAGGGGGCGCCGCGGAGGGAGTGTGCGGCGGCGCCCCTGGGGAGGATCAGAACTTCACACGGGCACCAACCTGGACGCGGCGGTCGGCCTTGCCCCAGTTGGCATCCTTGTAGACAGGCTTGGCCCCCGGCGTGACGGCACTGTCACCAAAGATCTGCTGCTGATAGATCGTCTTGGTATCCAGCAAGTTGGTACCTTCCAGAGCTACTTCCAGATTCTCGGAGATGGAGTACCGGATGGAACCGTCCAGGAAGCCCGCCGCCTTCTGGAACACCGGCAAGCCGATGCAGCAATCCAGATTGTTGGTCAGGAACCGCGACCGCCAATTATAGGCAAGGCGCAGACCAATTGGCCCCTGCTCATACAGGCCGACAATATTGTAGGTGTGCTTGGAAATCCCGGCCAGCTTGTGGCTGTCGATCACCGCACCGCGCCCGCCCGACACGTCCAGACCGGCACCAAAGCCGCCCGTACCGCCGGCGTCCAGCGCACCCTGCGTCACCAGATTGGAATTGCTGATGCCTGACTGTTCCACATAGGTGTAGTTCACCTGCATGCCCAGCCCGTTCCAGAAATCGGGCAGGAAGTCGAAGAAGATCTGGTAGGAGGTTTCGAAGCCGTACAGCTCTCCCCCACCCTTCTGATTACGCGGACCGCGCATGATCACGGTCTGGGTGGAGTTGCCATTGGTGAATTCACGCACGAATTCGCCGTAGGAGATTGAGTTGCGCAGCTTCTTGTAGAAGCCGCCGACCGAGAACAGGCCGCTCTTGCCGAGATAATATTCATACCCCAGGTCGAACTGGTCGGCCTTCAGCGGCTTCAGCCCAGCATAGCCGGATTCCGCCCGGAAGACGAAATTATACCCGGTCACCTGCCCTGACGCGTTCTTCACCAGATAGGGTGAGCTGGCAGTCGTATCGATCACCGGCGACTGGATGGAGACGAAGTTGCGCAGCAGGCCGAAATCCGGTCGTGCCATGGCACGGGATGCCGCGAAGCGGATATACTGGTCGTCATCCAGACCGAAGCGGACATTGAAGCTGGGCAGGACGTTGGTGTAGTCGGTCTTGAAGTCGTTCGCCGTACCCGACCCGTTGGCAAAGGCCAGGATGGCCGGCGTCAAGGAACAGGCCGGGTTCACGACCGCGCCGGGCGGCAGGGTCGATCCACAGGGCGTGCCCTGCAGGGCACGTAGTGCGGTGTCGGTGGGGAAGCCCACGGAACCCTGGCTGTTGATCTTGGTTTCCACGATACGGGCGCCGATATTGCCATCGACCGTAATACCGTTGAAGATCGTCATGTCGCCGCCGCCAAAGCGCAGCATGGCATAGCCGGCGTTGCTCTTCTCCTGCACATGCATCACTTCGGACGGCAGGAAGCAGCTGCCCGAGGGCAGGCCCGGACGGTCGCAGATCGGCACCCAACCCGGCGAAACGGGATTGTTGGTGTTGGGACCCGACAGCGACTTCACCAAGCGGTCACGATCCTTCAGCACGTCACGGCTGAGATAAACCAGATCGCCATTGGGATAGACATCGCCGTTGAAGAAATCATCACCCAGATTGACCGTGTCCCAGATGCCGGCGCCATAGCCCTTGAAAGGCTGGCCATTGCCGCAACCGGCGGGATAGGCGCCGCCCGTGCTGTCGGCGTTGAAGCCGGGACCGTTGCAGTTCCAGCTGGCGGCGACAGGCGTCCAGTTGAAGGTGGAATAGCGCACCGTCTGCTTGCGGTCGGCATGGCGCACGCCGACCTTCAGCGAGTTCAGCCAGCCATCACCGGCATCCAGATCATAGGTGGCGTCGCCCCGGAAGGCCGTTTCCTTGGCGTCATTATCCTCCAGATGCGCCTGGATGAAGGGGATCCAGTAATTATGCGGGTTGGACAGGCCGCCCGGCGCATAATTCACGTTGGAACCGGGCTTCATCACGACATTCGGCACGCCGTTCTTGCCGACCGAATACTGCATGTCGGCCATGGAGCCGGTGGCGACCAGGATATCGTCGTTGGTGGTGGACGCCGTGATGCGTTGCACATCGAAGCTGGTGTGCAGACGGTCGCTGACGTCCCACTTCACATTGAAGGACAGGTCCTTGGTGCCTTCGCGATGGTCGAAATTCCGCGCCTCGTTCTGGAAATAGAGGCCATCCTGCAGGGTGGTGGTGCTGCAGGCGCCGTTGCCGCAATAGTTCACGAACGGCTTGCCGGGTACCGCCGAGCCGGTGTTGATCGCGTCCTGCAAACTGTCCCACGACCCGCGCCAGCTGCCATGACCCTGGGTCAGCAGCCCGCTTTCCAGCATGCCATCGGCACCGAATTTCAGGGCCGGCGAACCCGTGGCCGGGCCGATGACGCTGGTGTCACGCACCCGGAAGGCCGACGAGCCATAGGCATTGCCGTCCAGGATGACGTGACTGGCATTTTCCAGCCAGGCATTATGGTACTTGGAATGGGTGTACTGCACGGTGGCCTGGAAGCTGCCATCGTCATTCTCATACTGCCCGGCCAGCGAGGTGCCGCGCCGCGTGCGGTCATAGTCGACCAGCGAATAACGGATACCGTCGGGCATATAGGCCCAGCCGGTGCCGCCAAACGGATTGCGGGTACAGCCGACAGTGCCATCGGACCCGATGATGGCCTTGCCCGAGGCATCGACCGCGCCGGCGGAGCAATAGGTGTCGATCTTGTCCATGATGACGCTTTCGGTCCGCGTCACGACATGGGACCGCGCCAGATTGGCCAGCAGGCCGAACTTGCCGGCATTCGTCTCCCAGACATTGCTGATCATGCCGGAATATTCACCCGTCCACTTCTTGGACCGGTCACCATAGGAGCCCTTGATATTGCCGGCAATGGCCAGCCCGTCAGCATCGAACGGCAGGCGCGTGCGCAGATTGACCGTACCGGCGATGCCGCCTTCGATCATGTCCGCCGTCTGGTTCTTGTAGCTGTCGACGCCGGCCATCAGTTCGGGCGAGACGTCGTTGAAGTTCAGGCCGCGATAGCTGTCGGCAGAGAAACTGTCACGACCGTTGAATTCGGTGCGGACCTGGGTCAGGCCGCGGATCAGGACGGACGTGCCCTCCCCCGACGGGTGCGTGCTGTCATCGGATGATTGCAGGCGGGACACGGTGATGCCCGGCACACGCTGAAGCGCTTCCGACACGGACTTGTCCGGGAAGGCGCCGATATCGGTGGCCGTGATGCTGTCCACCACGGTGCCGGCGTTGCGCTTGATGTCGAGCGCGCTTTCCAGGGCCGCGCGCACACCGACAACGACGATTTCCTCCAGAACGGGGGCCGCTTCGGCCTTTGGTTCGGTGGCGGTCTGGGCCTGGGCGCCATGCGCGCCGACCAGGGCCAGCGCCAGCAGCGACACGCCGCCGCGCAGCCACAGCGCATGGCTGTGGTTGGTCTTCACATCCTTCACTTCCTGTTCCCTCCCCTTTTCGGATTTTTCCGCCACCCTTCGCCCCGGCGCATACAGCGCGCCGACCTGCGATCCTTCCGGGCAGCATCCATGTTGTTTGCGTAATTTTGCGCAAACTTGCGTAAGGCGCAAGCGCAAATTTTCAAGGGACAAGAGATTATTATTAATTAATTGATATTATTGTATTTTATTGAACTCAACCCCTGCAGATCATTCAATTTTCAACCGCAAACCCGCACCATAAATCTCCAAATCTCCAGGGTTTTAATGCAAATTTTGCGTAAGCAGGTGCAACAAAGCCCTTAAGGTCAGGTCGAACCGGAGGCGGGGGCTTGCACCCCGAACCATCGCTTATTCCCTGGGGACGAAGACCATGCATAGGGCGGCGATGGCCAGGGAGGCGGCTGCCAGGGTCAGGGCATGGATGGCGTGACCGCCGAACAGGGCACCCACCAGCGGCCCCAGGATCGTGGCGGCCACCAGTTGCGGCAGGACCAGGAAGATATTGTGGATGCCCATATAGACCCCAGCCTTTCGCGCCGGCACGGCACCCGCCAGCAGGGCGTAAGGGATGGACAGGATCGCCGCCCAGGCACAGCCGATGGCGACCGACGGCAGCCACAGCCAGACCGGATCATCCACCAGCGCGAATCCAGCCAGGCCCAGCGCGCCCAGCAGAAGGCAGACCGCGTGACAGGCCCGCCGCCCCACCCGCGCCGCCAATGCCGGCAGCACCAGGGCCGCCAGGGCCGCCACGCCATTATACCCGGCGAACAGCACGCCGACCCAGTCGGCCCCCTGGTTATAGGCGGTCGACATGGCGTCGGTGCTGCCGAAATGCCGGGCCGCGACGGCGGGGACCGTATAGATCCACATGGCGAACAGCCCGAACCATGTGAAGAACTGCACGATGGCCAGCCGTTTCAGCAGGCGCGGCATATGCAGGATATCCTCCACGATCTCCAGCATGCCCAGCGACGCCACCCCCCGCCCGCGCAGGATGGCGGCGGCCACCTGTGCCAGACCGAAACCGATGGCGATGATGGCGATCAGGTGGATTTCCCGTTCCTGCCCCGTGCCCAGCGCGAAACCGGTCAACCCGGCCCCACCCAGCGCCCACAGCGCCCCACTGCGCAGAAGCCCCAGGCCACCGCCGTCTCCCGCCGCCCGCTCCGGTGCCGGGCCTGCCGCCACGTCCGGCGGCCCCTCCGGCTCTGCCGTTGTCACCACGGTCCACAGCACCGCCAGCAGCAGACACCCAGCCCCGACATAGAAGGCGGCCCGTACCGAGGGCGGCAGGGCCTGCCCGTCGCCCGCCAGATTGACGCCCAGCCCATGCGCCATCAGCCAGGGGAGGATGGAGGCGAAGACGGCACCCGCGCCGATGAAGAACACCTGCACCGCGAAACCCTTGGTGCGCTGATCATCGGGCAAGCGGTCGGCCACCAGGGCACGGAACGGCTCCATGGCGATATTGATGGCAGCGGTCAGCAGCCACAGGGTTGCCGAACAGGCCCACAGGGTCCCGGCATTGGGCATGATGCACAAGGCCAGTGCCGACAAAAGCCCGCCCGCGATCAGATAGGGCCGCCGCCGGCCCAGCGGCGACCGCGTGCGGTCCGACAGGTAGCCCACGATGGGCTGCACCAGCAGCCCGGCGATGGGCGCCGCGATCCACAGGATGGGCAGGTCGGCAATATCGACGCCCAGCGCCTGAAAGATGCGGCTGGTATTGACGTTGTGCAGGCCCCAGACGATCTGCACGCCGAACAGGCCGGCGCACATGTTCCATATCTGGCGGTTGGAAAGCGGGAAGCGGGCGTCGGGCGCGGGACGGGTATCGGATGGCGTCGCCGCCACCGAATTTTCACTTGCTTGCAAAATCCCCCCTCCCGTGCGCTATGCTGCGGCACCTTCTTCCCGCCAGCTTCTAACGCGATGGCCGTGTCCAGCAACTCCAAAACCACGCTTGAGGATCTGGCGAAGCTGGCAGGCGTGTCGGTGGCCACCGTCTCGCGTGCGCTGAACGACCACCCCACCATCAGCACGCGCACCAAGCAGCGCATCTGGGCGCTGGCGCGCGAACATGATTACCCGTTCCGCCACTACATGCCGGCCAGCCCCATCGGCGCGGAGGGGTCGATCGTCATCGTCACCCCCTTCGTCCATGGCCGCGCCCTGCCCCTGTCGCACCCGTTCTTCCTGGAGCTGCTGGCCAATATCGGAGAAGCGGCGCGGGCCCGCGACTGCGACTTCACCGTCAGCCATGTGGCACCCGCCGGCTATGACGACCTTGTCGCCACCGTCACCACCAGCCGGGCCAGCGGCGTGATCTTCCTGGGTCAGGGCACGCTGCATGAGGCGTTCAACCGGCTGGCCGCCACGCCCGCCCGTTTCGCCGTCTGGGGTGCGCAACTGCCGGGGCAGGATTACTGCACCATCGGGTCGGACAATCTGCAAGGCGGTCGCCGCGCCACCTTGCATCTGGCCCGCCTGGGGCGGCAGCGCATCCTGTTCATCGGCGGCAACGACCCGGAGGCGATGCAGCGCCGGCGCGGCTATTGGGATGCGCTGGCTGAAAGCAACCTGACCGCCGATCCTAAGCTGAACATCGCCGCGGAGTTCGAACTGGAATCGGCGGAGGCGGCCATCGGTCGCCTGCTGCGCAGCGGCGTGAAGTTCGACGGTGTCGTCGCCGCATCGGACCTGATCGCGCTGGGCGCCATGCGCGCCCTGCGCCGGGCCGGACTGTCGGTGCCGCGCGATGTCTCCGTCGTCGGCTATGACGATATGCTGCTGGCTCGCCTGTCCACCCCGGCGCTGACCACGGTGCGCCAGGACACGGCGGAGGCTGGACGCAAACTGGTCTCGCAGATCCTGGACCCGCTGACCGACCATCGACCCGAACAGCTGCCCACCGAACTGATCGTTCGGGAAAGCTGCGGGGCGTAACCCACCCAGGCGAACCACGTCATTCGGAGAGAACGGCGCACCTGCTCCGACCTCAACGCGGCCTCATGCAACCAAATGAAACAGAAAACAAGGTGGTGTTTCACGACACCCGGCCCCCTGTCCGTGCCCCCAAGGGGTCACCGAACCGGTATGGGCATGGCTGTGGCGTTGAGGGCGGCATCATAGCAGCGACGGGACGAGAAGTCAGCAATGGTGGCCTGTTCAGCGCCGGGGGCGAACGCTGGCAAGCCCGCCCCCGCGACATAGAGTCCATAAGCTATATTTGATTTGCATCTTTAATGCCAGCCGGCCATCTTCCTTGCCGTTACCCGGAACGAGGACCGATCATGGACGATCACGCTTTGGCCCAACTGGTGCGCGCCTTCTATGCCAAGGTACGCAGCGACCCGGAACTGGGCCCCTGGTTCAACAATGCCATCACCGACTGGGACCATCATGAGGTGCTGCTGACCGAATTCTGGTCGTCGGTGATGCTGGGCAGCGGGCAATACAAGGGCAATCCGATGGCAGCCCACCTGCGCCACCGCGCCGCCATGACCCAGGATCGGTTCGACCGTTGGCTGTCGCTGTGGCAGGAAACGGCGGAAGAAACATTGACGGCAGAGGATGCAGCGGCGGTGCGCGCCACCGCCGGGCGCATTGCGCGCAGCCTGCAATTGGGCATGCAGTATATCGCCGCCTGATCGCGGACTTGACAGAGGCGGCGGCATCGCCGGATAGCATATGAAAACAAGCCCTTGCCGGCCGATCACCGGTGCGGCGGGGTTGTCGGAGGATGCGACCGGAATGCAGTCACCCCACGCAATGTCCCGCCAGGATGTCCGCACCCTGGCCCTGGCTTCCCTGGGTGGGGCGCTGGAATTCTATGATTTCATCATCTTCGTCTATTTCGCGACGGTCATCGGGCAGCTGTTCTTTCCGCCCGAACTGCCCGACTGGATGAAGCAGCTGCAGACCTTCGGCGTGTTCGCGGCGGGGTATCTGGCCCGGCCCCTGGGCGGCATCATCATGGCGCATTTCGGCGACCGGATGGGCCGCAAGCGCATGTTCACCTTCTCCATCCTGATGATGGCGGTATCGACCCTGGGCATGGGCCTATTGCCCACCTATGCCGATATCGGGCTGGCGGCACCGGTGCTACTGCTGCTGCTGCGCGTATTCCAGGGGGCGGCCATCGGGGGTGAGGTGCCGGGCGCCTGGGTGTTCGTGGCCGAACATGTGCCGGCCCACCGCATCGGCCTTGCCTGCGGCACCGTCACCTGCGGCCTGACCCTGGGCATCCTGCTGGGATCGCTGGCGGCGACGGGCGTGAACACGCTGTTCACGCCGGAACAGGTGCTGGACGATGTCTGGCGTGGGCCGTTCCTGCTGGGTGGTGTGTTCGGCCTGATCTCCGTCTATCTGCGCCGCTGGCTGGCGGAAACGCCGGTCTTCCGCGCCATGCAGGAACGCAAGCAACTGTCGCAGGAATTGCCGCTGCGGGTGGTGGCGCGCGACCATGGGCGCGGTGTAGCCATTTCCATGGCGCTGACGGGCCTGCTATCGGCGGGGATCATCGTGCTGATCCTGATGATGCCGTCCATCCTGCAGAAATTCTACGGGTTCGGGGCGGCGGAATCGCTGCGGGCCAATTCGGTGGCGACGCTGTTCCTGTCGGCGGGCTGTATCAGTGCGGGCCTGATCGTGGACAAGATCGGAGCGGCCCGCTTCTTCGCGTGGTTCAGCCCGCTTCTGGGTCTGTCGGCCCTGCTGATGTTCGCCCTGCTGCGGGCCGACCCGTCCTGGCTGTTCCCCGCATCCGCCATGGTGGGCCTGTGCGTGGGCGTGATCGGGGCGGTGCCGCATGCCATGGTGCATGTCTTCCCCGGTTCCATCCGGTTCAGCGGCCTGTCCACCTCCTACAATCTGGCCTATGCGGTGTTCGGCGGCCTGACGCCCATTGCCGTTACTATGATGTTGCAGGCAAGCCCCCTGGCCCCGGCGCTCTATGTCCTGTTGTTCGGGGTGGTGGGCAGCATCACCGGTTTTGCCCTGAAGCGGGGACCGCACCATACGGTGTGAACCTCCGGTACCTAGGAGTGTTTCTCATTTGACCGGGAAACCGATACGGCCAGGGCGTCCGCAACCCGCCGGACCACGGGCGCCCATTCACCGCGCCTCTCCTGTCGGAAAAGCCGCATGGACGGATACCAGAACGTATCCTCGCCCTTTTCAAGCCAGCGCCAGTCAGGGGAAAAGGGCAGCAAGGTGAAGGTGGGACGCCCCAGCCCGCCGGCCAGATGCGCCGGCCCCGTGCAGGAGGTGATGATCAGGTCCAGGTTGGCCATGATGGCAGCGGTATCGGCGAAATCCCCGATCTCCGGCCCCAGATCGACAAAATTCTCCGGCAAGGGTCCGGCAGTTTCAAGATCCTTGCGGCCCGGTCCCTTTTGCAGACCGAAAAAGGACACGCCGGCCGTGTTCAGCAGCGGGCGCACCGCCGCCAGACCGGGGGAGCGCAACCGGTCGGCCTTGAATTCCGGGTTGCCGGCCCAGACCATGCCCACCTTCAGACCCCGGTATCGCGACAGTTTCTCGCCCCATTGCGCCTGCAGGTCCGGTTCTGCCGCCAGATAGGGGGCGGCGGGCACATTGTCGATGCGCGCCCCCAGCAGGTGCGGCAATGACAGAAGCGATACATGGGCGTCGTGCGGCGGCAGCGGCTGAAACCGCCCGATCACAGGGCCCAGGCCGGGAACGCCGCCCAGCAGGCGCACCAACTGGCTGTTGCATTCCAGTATGACCTTCACGCCGCGTTCGCGCAGCACCGGGATATAACGGACGAATTGCAGCGCATCGCCTACCCCCTGTTCGTCATGAACCAGCAAGGTGCGGCCCGCCATGTCCGACCCATCCCAGGCGGGAGAGGTGAAATCCCGGCGGGGAGAGGGGAAATCCGGCATGCGCGAGCGCCATTCGTACTCGGCCAGCCCTTCTGGATACTTGCCCTGCATCAGCAGGCCCATGGCCAGCGACGTGTGGCCAGCGGCAAGGGCAGGATCGTGCTTGACAGCAGCACGCGCACTACTGACCGATTGTTCGATCAGCATTTCCTCGCGATAGGCGACGGACAGGTTCAGGTGCGCCGTGGCGCTGTCTGGCTGTTTGGCGATGGCGCGGCGAAAACAATCCATGGCCTCGGGGTAAAGGTCCTGATCCTGCAGAACGATCCCCAGATTGCTGAGCAGGCCCGGATCGTCGGGCGCGAAGCCCAGGGCCGTGCGGTAGGCCACCGCCGCATCGGCCAACCGGCCCAGCCGCCGCAAGGCCACACCCATGTTGGTATAGGCATGGACGGATAGCGGCTGCATGGCCAGCAGCTCATACATCGCCTCGATGGCCGCTTCCGGCTTGTTATCCAGGATCAGCAGCCGGCCCAGTTGCAACCGCGCCTCCGCCGAATAGGGGCGCAGCGTGATCAGGTGCCGCTGCGCCGTCACCGCGTCGCCGGGCCGCTGCATCTGATCCAGGATGTTGACCAAGTTGCTGAGGCCGTCGGCGAAGTCGGGCGCCAGACGCACGGCCTGCAGGCAGGCATTCAACGCATCGGGCAGCCGGTTCAGGCGGCGCAGCGCACTGGCCAGATTGGAATGGCGGACGGGATCATCCGGCACCGCCTTCACCGCCGCCTCCATGATCGCCGCCGCCGCAGCATACTCACCGCGTTGAAGATGCAGCACGCCCAACCGGTTCAAGGCATCACCATGGCCGGGTGCGCGATCCAGGACCGACCGGTATGCGGTCTCCGCCTCCGCCAGACGACCGGCATCATGCAGGGCGATGGCGGCTTGAAGCTCGGCAATGGCGGTCGATGGCTGATGCTGCACATTCATCGGGATAATCTCTCCTTCCGCGCCGATTTTACCGATCCCATCGAGGCCCCGGTACCCTTATAGATATGCTTATCCGCATCGGTGCGGCCGATGCCATCGCAATCGTCGCAATGGGTTGATGGGTGAGGAGCGGGGTACGGGCCGGGGGGCGGGGGAAACCGCCATCGATCTGGACAGCGGGCGCATCTGCGTCGCGGTCGATCCGGGCCTGTTCCGACCGGCGGAGGTGGGAGAGCTGCGTGGTGACAGCCGCAAGGCGCGTGAACGCCTGGGCTGGTCACCCACGGTCGAACTTCCCACTGTCATCGCCATGATGGTGAAGGCTGAACAGGCCCTTCAGGCCAAAAACACCGACCCCGTCAGGGAATGACGGTCACGGGCTCGCCATTGGCCGGGTCAGCCTTGACGACGCTGACCTTGCCACTTTCGGGCACCGAAAGCTCATAGGTCACGCCGGCGGAAAGATAGGCGAAGCAGGCGGCATGCAGGGCCCCATCCTGACCGTCCGCCGCCTGACGCTGCAACGGGCATTGCTGCCCGCCGATGGTCAGGTCACGAAGCTTGCCGGTCTGTGCCTGGCCCAGCGTCAACTGGATGCGATGCACACCCTCCCTGCCGGCGGTGAAGCTGCAACGCCCGGCGGCGGCCATCATGCAATCTTCCGCCTGTTCTTCGGCGGCGGCGTGGGCAGGTGTCACGGGGGCGAATGCCAGGAATGCCGCAGCCATCATCAGGCCCGCGGACCGGCGGAAGAGGAAAAACATGGAAACCTCGTCACATACGCTACAAAACGCCCCGCCCCTGAATAGGGCACGAGCGAATGCATAATCAACCCCTGAATTGTAGCGTAAATACCATACTTCCGCCGTATGCCTGGAAGGCTACCCCATCCGGGTGGGACCATGGTGGAAGGAAAGGCGTGACGGGCCGGGGCCCGCCATGCTTAAAGAACCTGGAATGTATCGGGAATAATATGATGCCGGCTGAAGAAGATATCGTTGAACGCCTGCGCCGCCGCGCGGCCCGCGCCCGCGACCGTTATCCGGATGAAGCCGATGATCCCGCGACCCTCGTGGGTGGGTTGATCCAGGATTACGAGGCCGCCGCCGATGAGCTTCAGCGTATGCGCGACGCGCTAAAAGACCTGTCACGGCAGGCACTGCGGGCCATGCTGGGCTGAAAGATCGATTGATTTCAGTGACTTGTTGGCAATTTTGATTTTCTCGAACGAAGCATTTGCACCAACCGAACCGATGCGCTATGGTCCGCGCCGCTTGGGGTTGCTCCCCAATGCCGGCATGGACCCGTAGCTCAGCTGGATAGAGCGCTGCCCTCCGAAGGCAGAGGCCGATGGTTCGAATCCATTCGGGTCCGCCAATTCTTTCAATGGTAGCCGGCCATTTAGGGCATCTGCTCCTTGGTGCAAATGAACCAAGTGGACTGCCAAGCCCCCTCCCCTCCCAAAAAAATCAATCCAGCACGCTGGCGGTTGCCCGCAGATGGTCGGGGCTGTATCGCGCATAGACGCGAAAGGTCACGCGGATGTCGCTGTGGCCCAGCAGCTGCGCCACCTCTTCCATCGGTCGCCCCGCCTCCACCATGGCGACAGCGGCGCTGTGGCGAAGGACGTGGGGGCTGACATCGGCGAGCTTTGCCCGCTCACAGGCCCTGTCAAACCCCTTCCTGATTTGCAGCACGGGCTTGCCAGCCCATTCGATCACATGATCGGTCAGGGCGGCAGCTTTGGCGGCGGTCAGTTCGGCCAGCAGGCGCGGGCCGAAGGGCACGATGCCGCGGTTTTTCCGGCGCTTGGTGTCATCAACCCGCGTCAGCACGATGATCTTGCGATCAAAATCCACCTGCGCCCAGGTCAGCTGCAGGATCGCTTCCTTACGGGCCGCCGTGGCCCACAGCAGGCGGATGGCCAGCTTGATGTGGAAGGCGTCGGCGGCCTCAATTAGCCGTTCAACCTCCGCCCTGGTCAGGACGCGATCGCGCGGCGGCGGCATCGGCGGCACCTCGACCACTGCCGGGGTTTTCTTGTCATGCCAGCGCAGGGCAGCGCGCAACGTCCCCAGCTCCTTGCGGATGGTGCCATCCTGGCGTCCTTCCCGTCGCCGCTGGTCGGCATAGTCACGGGTCAGTTGCCGGGTAATGTGTTCCGGGCGCAGATGCCCGAAGGCTGGCGCCAGGGGCTTCCAGGCATCGCGCAGGCGCGCTGGGCTGGTGGCCGTGCGGTCCTTGTCCGCCAGATACTCGGCCATGATGTCGGCGACCGTTTCGGGAGGTTTTTTCAGCGTCTGCTGAAAATCCATCAGGGCGCGTTCGGCACGCTCACGACTTTCGGTGGCAGCGATGCGGAGCGAGCGCCGGGCTGTACCTGTGCCGGTTGACCAGGATACGCACCAGTATCCCCGATATTTGACAAGCCGCATGCCTCAATCCTTTCCACCGCGTCCGCACCAATCCGCACCAGCCGGCCCAGCCGGAATGCCGGTATCTTTTCTTCTTTGATCAAGTCCCTGATATGTCGGGCGCTGCACCCCCATCGATCCGCCAGGGTTTCCGGGGTAAAGGGCTTTGCCGTCATCGTTTTCATTCCTTCTGTCGATCAATGCAGGCCCGCTGGTGCTCGGCATCCAGGCGCTGGAACACCCATGTGATGACGTCGCGGGGCCAGCTGTTGCCGATGCCCTTGTATTTTGGGCCATCGGCCAGGGGCTGGCCGCGCAGGCGTGCGCCGTCCAGGTGATTGTCAGGGAAGCCCTGCAGGCGCAGGCATTCCAGCGGGGTCAGGCGGCGCACGGACATGGCGGCGGCAAGCAGGGTTTCATTCTTGGCGTCGCCGCGCCGGATCGCCGATTGGCTGCCGGCGATTTCCAGTAGGTGCAATTCATTGCGCTGGTTCTCGGCAAAGGCCAGCAGATGGCTTGACCGGTCGGTGCCCGTGGTCAGGGCATCGATCTTGTCGCCCGTCTCCCATGCCCCGCAATTGCCGCTGGTGCGGTAGGCAACCCCATGCTGGGCGCCGGCCTGAAGCGTGAACATCGGGTCAGCGTCGCCGCCGATCCCGATACCGGCCCGCACATCGGTGGTGCTGGCCCCGGTGCGCTTGCCCACCTCCTGAATTGGATAGGCAATCGTCGGCACGCCGCGCTCAGTGCCACCTTCGCTGCATCCCTTTCCGTTGTTGGCGGTATTGAGGGCGTGGGTGATGTCGCCGGTGACGCTGACTGGCAGAAGGTGTCCAGCCGCCGCTTCATCTGGGCCGCACCTCCAGCCGGCGCCAGGGCTGATTCCGCCCAGAGTGCCGACCGTAACGGCAAACGTCTCGGTCTCAAAATCCATGCGCCCGCACGGGCCGCCATGGGCATTCACGGCGGTGGCGACGTCAATTGCCCCCCCCGTGTTGTTTCCGCCAAAGGCAAGGACGTGGGGCTTGTCTCCGACGCCGCCACCCGTTCTGAGGGCAGGCATGACGGTGCCGGTGATTTCGGCGGTACCACCCCCCTCTCGACCACGGAGATCAGCGCCAACAACAGCATCGGCGGCAGTTCCCGGCCCCGCGCGTCCGCCCGACGCAGGATCCCGGCGCAGGCCTTCGGGCTCAGCGAATAGCGGGCCGGTATGGGCCCTGTCTCCAAGATGCTGGAGAGCTTCGGCTTCGGTTTCGAAAAGCACACGGCTGGGATCGACCCCGCTACGATGCCGTGCAGCGACCACAAGAACGCGGGATCGACGCTGCGGGACAAAGCCCTGAGCATCGATGACACGCCACGCGGCTTTTCGGGCGGGTCCAACAACCATACCCGCGTTCGGCCACCCGCCCCGTGGCGCAGGGATGGGGGTGTCCTCTCCCACCAGGCCTGCGAGGAAGCATCCGAAGGCGTTTGTCTTGTCACTGAGAACGCCGGGGACATTCTCCCAGACGGCATAGTCAACAGGTCCATCTGGGCCGGAGCCATCGCAAATCTCCACATAGCGCAGGGTCAGGTTGCCCCGATCATCATTCAGGCCGCCCCGCAGGCCGGCGATGGAAAAGGACTGGCAGGGGCTTCCACCCATGACCAGATTGACGGGGCCCAGCGCCTGGGCGCGGGCGATGAAATCGGGGGCGGCCACATCGCCCAGGTTTGGCGGCGCGCCGTTGGCTCGGGCGGCGATGGTCTGGGCTGCCTTCATTGCCGCCCTGCGCTGCTGTGCCTCTTTGCGGTCAAGGCCGGGATCGTCTGGCGAGGGCATGCGCTCCGGAGGGCCGCAGCCCAGATGGTCATGGGCGACCGCACAGGCAGCGGGATCAATCTCCGCAATCCCAGCGCAGGCCCAGCCCAGGCCGCGGGACGCGACATGCCCGGCGCCGATTCCGTCGAACAGGGAGAGGTATCGGATGGTGGTAGCCATCATGCTGCTGGTGCCCTCCACGGCATCGGCTGGGCGCCGTCGGGAACGTAAAGCGGGTGGCCCGGCACGCCGTCTTTCGTTAGGCGCAGCACGTGTAGGCTGTGGCCGGCTGCCTCAAGCATGCGGGCGACCTGGGGGCCGCGGGCACGCAACTGCCGCGCAGCCGGCAGGCCGTAGGCAACAATGATCAGGTCGGCCTCGCCAGCGGCAGCCAGGATGTGGGCGTCATTCTCGGGTCCGATCGGGTCAGCGGTGTCCGTGACCAGCCGCGACTGGTCCTTGGCCCGAAAAGCGAACGTGTTGCAGACCAGCAGGCGACCGAAGGCGTGCGGGATGCCGCGACGATCCCATTGCATCGTCTTGCGGCAGATGCCCTGGATGGTCCGGTCATCGCGCATCGGATCGGCGGCGCTGGGGTTCATCATCACCCAAAGGGCGGTGAGACCGGTCAGGTTCCACTGGCGGGACAGGAGATAGCGATAATTGTCATTGGTCCCGCCGAAGATGGCGGTACCGGACATCCCGGCCGGCATGGCAAATGTCAGGCCGCCGGGATCGTGGGCTTCAGGGGCGGGGGTGGCAGCCATCATCACTCCCCATCATGCTCAATGGTGGTGTTCGGATCATCCGGCGGGCCGGACAGATACATGAACGGGTTGTCGGTCTCGGTAATGGCGGCGGCCACCATCGACAGGGGCATGTTGAAGACAGCGGCCGCCTCGCCAATGGTGACACCGCTGCGGGATTGGCAGGTCGACCAGACCTGAATGGCGCGCCAAACCAAATAGGCGCCGGGATGGCCCGTCGCATCCCCTTCACCCTCCAGGTTCCAACCTTCGGGATCGGGACCCAACGCAAGGAACGGCATGGGGCCGGGGGATTTGCAGCGCGCGCCGGCGGCATTGTCCTTCGCATCCAGCTGCTCCATCAGCCAGACACAGAGGTCGGCATGATCCGGCCATGTCTTCACCTTGCCGGTGGCAGCCTGCCAGCGTGCGCTGGCCCGCATGTCGGCGCGCCAGCGCAGCATGAAGCCCGCCGCCATCTCCGACATGTCCTTGTAGATCGGCGGCGGTTCCGCGTCTTCGGGTAGGGGCGTGCCAGCATTTGCGGCGTTGTGTTCGCCAAGGGTCGGGACCGGCAGCGCGTCGCTTGCCTGGGCGATGATCATGGTCATCAGGGCCTGAAGCTCTTCCAGCGACGCACCCGCCGCATCACGGCACACCGACCGGATCGCCGCCAGGGTGCGGAACATCTCCATAGAGCCCGCCCAGAGCTTGGCCATGGTGTCGGCCTCTGGCATACCCTCCGAAACCTCACCGCAGACCGGGAAGAACGGGTGCGGCCCACCCCGGATGATGCGGCCTTCTGCCACCATCATGGTTCGGTGCGGATTTGTGAGCGTGGCTGCCCATTTCTGGATGTTGTCGGTGTTGGGATTGGTCATGCTCAATCACTCCCCATCATGCTCAATGGTGGTGGACTGCACCATCACCGGCCACGCCCAATGCGTCGGCTCATCGACTTGAATGAAGCCCGCTCCTTTGCTGTCGGCTGGGACAAACCACCCCTGAAAAGGTGGCTGTTCTTCGCCCGAAAGGTCGCTGGCCCAATGGGCGTCGTCATAGACTTTGCCGCTGGCCAACTTGACGCGGAGGTGGCGGCCCTGTTTTGGTGCGGTTGTGATGGGGTGCCAGGCAGTGAGATAAAAATACCTGTCCAAGAAAAGCGATTCTGCAGCGGGTGGGAGCAGTGGATTGATCGTTTCCAGATGTGGATCTGGCAGTTGAGTCCACGGTGTGCGGGTGCTTGCCATCAGGTCGCGCTTTTCCGTAGCCAAGGCGACCAAATCAGCGCGCTTTACCCTTGGCTTTACTTGAAAGTCGTAATGGGTCCAGGCGAGACCAAAACGTCGATTAATCGTTTCGTCCAGCTTCCCTTCTATGCCCTTTAAAATGCCAGGGGCTTTCAACTCGAACACCTGCTTGAGCGGTTTCGAGATGTCGCCAATATAAGCCTCGGCAGCGTCGTGCAGCAGGCCATCCAGGGCGTATTCGAAGGGAACCAGCATGCTCACCAAAACCGAGTGCTGCGCTACGCTGTAGAAGGAATGGCTGTGCCCGGTAAACCGGCAAATCTTCGACAGGGAGGCGGCAATATCCATGATGTCGATATCGGCAGGCTGAAGGTCAAGGATCGGCACCAGAGCGCCGGACCGAACCTGAATGGTTGGTCCGCTGCCGTAATCTACAACGCCGGGAGTTGTGCTGATGTTTGTCGTCATGCTCATTCACTCCGCTGCGGCGCTGGGCGCGCCCATCAGGTCGAACAGGGTGGGGATTGCCATCTCGGCTTCGGCGGCGGTGCAGTAGCGGACGGCATCCCGGTAATATCGGTCATGCAGTTCGCAGCCCCAGCCGCGACGGCCCAGGCGCAGGGCGCGGGCGGGCACGGTGCCGATGCCGGCAAAGGGATCGGCGACCAGTTCGCCGGCCATGCTGTGTTTCAGGATCAGCCGGTCAACGATGTCGATCTGCAACGGACAGACATGCTTTTCGCGCCCGTTCAGCGATTGTTCGTTGTTCAGCGTCTGCATGCGCGTGATGTCGGTCCAGACTTCCGGGCAGTTCGACGCCGGGGCCAGGGCCATGAAGGTCTTGGGCAGGCTGCCGCGCGGGTCGTTGTCGTCGCGCGCCGCCACCCTTTCCCCGATCTCCACATGGGCGTCATGATCATAGATGCAGGCCTTCGTCGCCTTGGCGAACGCGCGTGGCAGCATCTCTGTCGGCAGTTCGGCCAGCTCGTCGGCGGCCAGGATCTTGTTGCCTGACGATGGCCAATACGGGCTGGCCACCACCTGCCAGCGCGCCAGGCTATATTCTTCGCGCGTGTGCGTTACCGGCTGATCGGCGTAGCCGCGGGATTTGTCCGTCTGTGGTTTGCGGAAGATCAGCACATATTCGGGCATGCCGGCGCCCATCTTGGTGCTGTCCTTCAACATTTCGCCATAGGTCAGGCGATAGGTCTGGTTATTCTCCCGCACCACATCGGTGGTTACCGTGATGCGGGACATGTATTGCCAGCCGTGACGGCGGAAATGCGCCACCGTTTCATCGCTGAACGGTTCGATGGTCGGAACGCCTTCGCCCGTGACATTGCCGAACAGGATCCTGTCCTTGACATGGATGCAGGCCATCCGACCGGGTTTCAGGGCCCGCATGATGTGCGGGGTCAGGTGATCCATCTGCCGCCAGAAGGCGTCATTGTCGTCGTTGTGGCCGAAATCATGGTAGGACGGGCAATATTCGTACTGCGTTCCGAACGGGATGCTGGTGACGATCAGGTCCAGGCTGTTTTCCGGCAGATTGGCAAATTCCAGCACGCTGTCATTGTTGACCATGGTCCAGTTCTGGCCCGCCGCCTCTTGCCGCGTCACGCCCATGGCGCGCTTGATCGTGGGTGCGTCCAGCGAACCCAGGCCGCGTTCACGGATCATCAGCGACATGCGTTCGGTCAGGCGGTCATGCTCCGTCCATTTCTGTCGCAGGGCGCGCACCACAAGCTCTTCCGTCTCGGCATAGATGACATCGATGCGCACGGGCCGGGTCTGACCAAAGCGCCACAGGCGGTGGACCGATTGAATGAAGTCGTGGAATTTGTGCCCGACGCCGGCATAGATGGCCCAGGCGCAGTGCGGCTGGATATTGGTGCCAGCGCCAAACATGGTCGGCTTCAGGCCGATGCGGGGCAAGCGCCCTTCCGCGAAATCGACAATCGTCGCTTCACGCACCTCCAGCGAAGATGCGCCCGACAGGGTGGCAATGCCCGGTATCGCCCTTTCCAGGGCGCGGCGTTCATCTTCCAAGTCATGCCAGACCACGACATGATCATCCGGCCGTTCGGCGATCATGGCTGCCACCTTGGCGATGCGGGCGTCCAGGCTATGCCGCTTCTCCCGTGCCGCCTCAACCACCCCCAGGGCCGCATCGCGCAGCAGCATGCCCTGGCCCCGGTCATCTGTCGTGGCACCGGCGGTCAGGTCCACCTGGACGGCGTGCCAATGCACGTCAAGCGGCGGAAGGGCGTAACCATCATCGCTGAACCCAAGGTCGCTGGGCTGTTGCAGGAACACGGCCCAGCTGTGCAGCCATTGCCAGAATTCGGTTTCCTTGTGCGGATAGAGCGTCAGGTCGCCGGCCTTCTCGCTGTTGCGCTGGAAAAACCGGGTCAAAGCCTGTCCGCTGTCCATGATGCCCAGGAAGGCGCCGTAATGGATCAGTTCCTTGTACCGGTTGGGTGACGGCACCGCCGTGGCCACGAAGCGGTAGGGCACCTTGGCGAACAGGGGCAGGAAGGTCTGATAGGTTTCAGACCCGAAATCCCGCAGTATCGCCGCTTCATCCAGGCTGACGGCGGCGAACCGGTCCACATTGATCTTGCCCAGGCGCACCGCCTCATAATGGGTCAGGAACTGCGTGGCGCCGTCGGCCCGCACCCGGTCAATGTCCGCATCGTCCCGGACCACAGCCAGGTCAATGCCCAGCAGGGCGGCATCACGGCGGAATTCCTGCCGCACGCCCAGGGGCGCCACGATCAGGCCCAGGCCGCAGACCCTGGCGGTGATGATGCGCAGGATTTCCAGCTGCTGAACGCTCTTGCCCAGACCGAATTTCTCGAACAGCGCGCGCCGCCCGCCCCGCACAGCCCAGGCGATGCAGGCGCGCTGATGCTCCTTCAGAGGACGGCCATCGGTGAGGTGGGTGCGGACATCGTCCAGGGCGCAGGGCAGGCCCAGGACGGGCGCCGGCGGCACCTTGGCGGCCAGAAGGTCTTCGTAGGTGGTCATGCGTCCGCCCCATTGGGATAGGTGGGCACCATGGACAGGGCTACGGCCCTGTCGCCCTGTTCATCAGCTGTCCGACCGCGCTCAAGGGCGCTAGCCAGCGCACGGAACTTGCGGGCCTCCAGCTCATAGAAGTTCTGAAGATCACGCAGGGCGCGGCGCAGAGATGTATTGGTGGCGGTTCCTTCCCAGGGCGACTTGGCGCCGTATCCAGCGGACTTGACCTCATAAACCCGGCCACTGTTCATCTCACTGCGGATCACCAGTAATGTTGCTAGCCGGTTAAAGCCGCTGGACTGGGCGCCGGTCGCCCGAAGGACATTGCATGTATGCCTCGACGGACGATGCACCACCCAGCTATATCCAGGCATGATCATCGTCAGTTCGCGGCGGAAATCGTGGCTGTTCATGCCGCCCTCCGGCATTCGCTGACATTGCGCAGCACGGGGGTATAGGTAAGGACCATAACCTCCGTATCCGCGTCGCGCTTCCATGCGCCGGGGCCGTTGATGTGGTCCCACAGGCCGGCAAAGGCTGTGTCCGGGTATACCCAGTCCTTCGGGTGCGGAGCGCGTGGCTCCCAATGCCAATAATAGGCGCCGTCGCCATGGTGGATCGGGCACATGCCCTCGGCCTTGGCGTCATCCTCATCCATGTCGCCCAGCCTCTGGCGACGGATGCTCAACCCCTCCAGTACGACGCGGCTGGCGCGTTCCGGCATATGGATGGATGGGCGCCAATGATAGCCGCGCGCCTCAATGGAAAGGTCACGGCAGGGGTCAGTCGCACGATATCGCACGTCGCAGGGAAAGGACCGCGTGGGCAGATAGTCGCCAAAGGACAGCAGCTGAAAGCATTCGCGCTGCCAGCCGATGATGGGGCGCCCATCCGCCTGCGCGCGCTCCGCTGAAAGAAGCAGATCGTTCGGCTTCCGCCGGGTCTGGGTCTTTCCGCCCGGCTGTCCATGAATGGCGCGAAGATTGGCAAGCACCATCAGGTCGTCAAAGGGCAAGCCCAGAAAGTATGGGGAGGCAGTGCTACTCATGGTGTAATCCCCCGAAGGCGGCGATCTTCTTCGATCAGCGCGTTGAGATCGTCAGCGGTCAGGCGCTGGGCGATGCAGCCATAGGCCGCTCGATGGAAGGCGGAATTGGTCGCCGACAGGTCGGTGAGGCGCGTCCGCACCGCTGCCAGCATCTCCATCCGGCCCGCCATGAGGCCGCTGTAATAGGTATATCCACTGCCCAGAACCGCGCCCTGGGCGAACGCCGCCAACAGGCAGATGATCGCGACCGCCGGATTGTTCATCGCGCGCTGAAAACGCCCCGTCATGCCGCACCCGCCTGCGCCGCGCGGCGGTCGAACAGTTGCGCCAGCTCCAGCATGCCCGGCAGGCAGTTGGGCGTGCGGGGTACGACCTGCTGCGCCATTCGGCGTTCGTTCAGCGTCTGACCGGTCCAGGCCGCCAGCATCGACGCTGCGCGGGCCGGGTCGCGCAGGATGTTCTCAAAAGACAGGATCAGCGGTTGCTGACCGCAGATGCGGTGCAGGCGGATGATGCACATGGCGCGATCATCCTTGTAGGATCTGGCCAGGCACGTACGTAGGCCGCGCTGATGCTGTCGGTTCCCTGGTGGCAGGATGTCGGTGGCCGCCATGAATTTGCAGGCGCTGCGGGCCTGTTGATCGGGGTTGCGGTCCAGCCAGAGGGCGCGATAGCCGCCGGGCCGTTTCGGCAAGCCGGAATCAACCTGCGCCGCCGCATCAAGGATCTTGATTGCCGCGCCATCCAAGGCCGACAGCGGCGGCTGTCTCAGCATTGCCGCGACCACCTCAATCCCCGGCGCTTCAAAGTCCGGCCATTCGCCCACGCAATGGATTCCGCCAGCGTCCAGCATCTGCATCACCATGCTGGACCCACAGCGACCGAAACCACAGATCAGGTAAGTGGGCTCGGTCATCCGATGACTCCTTTCAGGGCGGCGCGGATTGCCACTGGCAGTCGTGAAGCCAGTTCCAGGGCCTGCGATATGGAAAGGGAGTAGATTTCGGGGCTGCCCGCCGGCGGTCGATCCTCTGGCCAAACCTCCAGTTTAATCCTTCCGTCGGGCTGGGCGCAGGCATTGACGCCGCCGATGAGGTCAACCTTGCGGATGTCGGTCATGCCGCACCTGCCTTTGGGAACTGATCCCAGGTGACGCCGTCCAGCAGGCGACCGGCGGCTTTCTTGCCGACGCGGAAGGTCAACTTTCCATCGTCAAACGACGCAGTATCGACGCCGCGTTCGGCGTAGGCATGCAGCGGCTTCTGGGTGGCGTGCCCTCCATAGTGCAACTTCATGCGCCCAGGCGTGACGCCTGTAGCGCCGTGAACCTTGCCGTGATCCGGCAGCGTTTGCCCGACCGGAAGCCACTCACCCCACTGTTTGAAGAAAAACGGCACGCCAGCCACCACGCACTGATCCCGCAGGGATCGCGCCCACGCCGGATGCATCGGCCGGCCGCCGGGTCCGCTTTCGCCGCCGCAGATGACCCAGTTGATGCGCTCAATGGGACCGTCTCCCGAATGTTCGCGGCCCATATCATCGACCTGGAAATGAGACGCCGACAACGCGTCGGCGTACCAGCTGTCTTCACCGCCTTGACCCGGCAAGGCGCGCACTCGCGTCAAATCTACCGGCCCCAACAGCGGCTCACACGACAGAAACCGCACCGACGCCGGCGCGGCCAGCAGATGCGGGATGCGGCGGTCGGCTTCGGTCTGGTTTTCCGCTGTGGTGCCCAGCCAGACATGGGACCAGCCGTCGCCCCAATTGGCGGGCAGCATCTGGGCGATGTTCTGCGGGCGTTTGGTCAGCAGCAGCCAATCGAGGTGGGTGGTTGAGCGGATCAGGTTCCAGAGGTCGTTCCGCCAATCCTCCGGAACCTGATTGTCAAACGCGTCGGCCAGGGAGGCGCAGAACACGCGGGGGCGGATGCCATCCTTCATTGCCCTGGCGTTCCAGCGCAGGGGCATGAACCAGTTGGCGGGCGAGGTGCGCTGACGGGTGGTGAAATCGCCACCGAACCGGTTGACCAGCTTTTCCGCGTAGCAATTGGCGCAGGCGTCCGACAGCTTGGTACAGCCCATCCAGGGGTTGAAGGTGTGACCGGTCCATTCGATCTTGCTGTTCTCGGCCATCACACACCATCCTGCAGGGCGGCTTCACACACCGCCGCCATCTCCGCGTTGCGTTGGGCCTTCGCCGGGTCCGGCTTGGCCGCGTGCAGCGCCTCGTATTCGCGGAAGCGTTGGGCGGCGGCGGTCAGGGCGCGGCGCATGGTGGCGATGCCGTCGGCGTGGCCGCGCACCAGATCGGTGGCCTGAAACCACAGCTCCCAGGGGTTGGCGCTGCCCGTGAACGGGCAGTCCATGCCGGTTTCGTCCTGGCCATGCACAAACGGGTCCTGCCAGCGACTGACATGCAGGCGACGGTCGCAGCAGTGGCATTGCATCACATCACCATCGATGACGAAGCAATGCACCAGTGCCGTCATGGCCGCCGGGCCCTGTCCGGCATTCAGGGCGCCGCGCAGGGCATGGTATTGATCCTGGGCCAGGGTGCGGGCGCGGTCGGCAATGCGGGCGGCGCTGCGATGTTTGGATTTCGGGATCATCATGACATCACCCGCGCATCGGCATCTGGATGCAGAAGTCGTTGCCGTCGGGGCCTGCAAAAATATGCGGGCAGTCGGGATGCGTGAAGCGCCAGATCAGGCTGTCGCTGCCGAAGATGTCGATGATGTCCCGCAGGTAATTGGCATTCAGGCGGCAGGGCGGCAGGGGGGGGTATTGCCCGTCTTCCTGCACCGTCACATGCGCGGTCACATCGCCGTTGGACATCGTTTCCGACGTGGAGATCGACAGGCGGGCGGAATCCACCCCCTCAATCCGGACGGACGGCGTTTTATCGCCGGCAATCGGGGCCGTGGCCAGCCGCAGTGCCCGCAGCAGATCGCCCGCCGGCAGGGACAGGGTGCGGGTCACGTTGCCGGGGATGACCCTGAGATAGTCCGGGAAAGTGCCATCAATCGTCTTGGTGATGATTTCCGTGCCGTCGGGGCAGCGCACCGCCAGGGCGCGGCGGCCCCTGGTCGGCGGGGTTGCGCAGAGGGCCGTCTGTTGCCCGGCCAGCATCAGGCCGATGATGGCCACCGCCTTATGCGGCACGATCATGCCATCCGATGGCAGGTCGAGGGCGCCCGCAAACCCCGACACCATCATGCGATGGCCATCGGTGGCCACAGCGGCGATGCGCGGGCCGCCATCCGGCGCGGCATTGTCGCAGTGCAGATAGACGCCATTCAGATAATAGCGCGTTTCCTCCCTGCTGACGCAGGGCAGGCAGCGGGACAGGGCGGTGGCAAAGGCCGGGGCGTCAATCTCCACCAGCTCCAACGGCGCTTCCAGCCAGTCATTCAGCAGCGGAAAATCATCCGCGGGCAGGCATTCCAGCCCCTTGGCCCGCATGGCGACGGCGGGACAGTCGACGTCCCAGGTGCCGCCGCGCGGGGTCAGGGTTATATCGGCCAGCCGGGGCAGCGCCATCAACAGCCGATCCAGGATGGCCGGATCAATCGTGCCGTCAAAGCCCAGTGGCACATCGGCGCGGACGCTGCGGCGCAACTGCATGTCCATGTCGGTGGCGATCAATTCCAGATGCGCCGGGACGTCACCCGTTGCCGGGATGCCCCGCACCAGGATCCTGGACAGGATCGGCAGGGTGCTGCGCCGCTCCACCACCCGGCGCAGAAAGGACAGGGCCGCGCGCAGCGGGGCCGCCTGGATGGTGGCCATCGGCTGCGGTTGCGACCGTTTGGCCTTGGCGATATCGGGGGCAAGGGCGTCGGGCATGATCTATCCTTGTGGGTTGTCCGGCGCAGCCGGGGCGGGCGCGCGGGCCAGATCGAAAAGGGCGCGGGCAAACTGGGTCAGGACCTGGCTGCGCATTCGGCAGGGGCCGACAACGGAATTGCCCAGGTCGTGGCCGGCCCAGAGGGCGCCGGCGCGGCCATAGATGACCCAGTCGCGGATATGGCGGGCACCACCGACGGTGCCACGCGGCTGCCCCCGCAGGTCCGCCACCACCATATCGACGCCCGGCAGGACCAGGCGCACGGCAGGATCGGCCATGCTGACCGACAGGCCGGCGCGCAGCTGTGCCAGGGTGACGGCGGCAACCATCACGGCCACCGGTTCAGTTCGGCGCCCACGGCGCAGGCATCGCAGCGCAGGCGGCGGCCATCGGCCAGGGTGACGCAGAAGGCCAGCGTGCCGGGGTCCACCCCGCTGGCCAGCCCGTCAAAGACAGGGCTGTCTGGCAAGGTCGTAGCCATGGTGATGGTGAATTGGTATTGCATCACAGGCCCTCAAGCGCGAAGGCGACGGCCATCAGCGTGGCGAAAAACGCCAGCAGCAGGATCGTTTCGCCCGTCGCGGCCAGCCATTGATTGCGGTTCATGGTTACCCCCGGAAGAAGCCCCGACGGGTGTCGCGCCCGCCGGGGAAAGTTGGGAGGAAACGCCCACGCGCGACCCGAAGGCCCCCGGCGTGGCGGCGGGGTTCAGGCGGCAACCTGGGGTGCCATCAGGGCTTCAAGCGCCTTGGCCTCTTCCGGTGTGGCCAGATCAAACATCGGATGTTCGGTCCCACCATCTTCCACCACCGTCAGGCGGTGTAGCTTGAAAAGGCCACCCAAGGACCAGTCGCAACCGCGCGTGGCAGCGCGCTTTTCATCGTTGGAATTCCAGGGACCGGCGCCAGTCAACCGGCCCTCACAGGAGAAGCCGAACAAGTTTTCCACATCAGCTTCCGGTGCGCCGGCCCTTACCAGCGACGCCATGCTTTGCACCGTGCCGCAGATCGGGCACTTCATCGCGATATGGGCGCGGGCAGAAACGCCCTGTGCTTTGCAGCGCGCCTGGAACTCAAGAACAGTGATCCGTTCTGCGCTCATGCCACACCACCGGCGCCAACGGCGCGGAGCTGGTCGACCGGCTTGCGGGCCGGGACGGGGGTGGTGCGCGGCGGCGCGGAA
Organism: Niveispirillum sp. FG156; assembly: GCF_057809555.1. NCBI lineage: Bacteria > Pseudomonadati > Pseudomonadota > Alphaproteobacteria > Rhodospirillales > Azospirillaceae > Niveispirillum > Niveispirillum sp. FG156. The sequence goes on from NZ_JBMDKE010000038.1 coordinate 30,871, forward strand.
GCATCGCGCGGGATCAGACAGGTAACGCTGCCGTCTTCGTGCTGCTGGGCCAGAAGGCAGGGCGTAACCGGCGGCGGCGTGGTGCAGGCCGTGGCGGTCATCAGGACGGCCATCGGCAGGAAAGGCAGACGACGCTGCCCGGAATGAATGTCCATAGAAACCTCCCCACGAAAGCCCCACCCCGGTGGCCAGCCCTGACATGCAAAGGGCTGGCCTGTCCGGTGGGGCGCGGACAATCAGCGGGCGACCGGTGGGGCGCGGTTGGCGATGCGGGCCGGTCGCTTGCTGATGTGGGGAACAATGATAGGAAACATCCTATCCGTCAAGCGGAAAAATCCTATTTAACGTCCGCGCAGTACTCAGATAGTTTCAGTCGCATTAATGCTCTGCGATGCACGGAACCGGTATGCGACGCGCTGTAACTTTAACCCCAACATGTTGTAGCGGGGATGCATGACGATCCGGCATGCGTTGGCGATTGATTTCGCGGGACTGGCCAAGGGTGGTCGCAACGATCCGCTGATGATCCGCGTCGAAACTGATGACGGCGCCGAACATGACGTATTTTTGAAGCCGTCTGGACGCCCTGAGATTGGCGTTACCGGGATGGTGTGTGAGTTGCTTGGCGCTATGCTGGCCGGCGACCTGGGCATAGCGGTCAACGAACCGTTCTTGGTCGAGATAGATGAAGCCTTCATCAGATCGATTCCGGATGAAGGGATCAAATCTATGCTGCGCCGCAGCTGCCCTCTGGCCTTTGGTTCTAAATCTGCAGGGTCGCAGTGGCGTGACTGGTCGGTAGGCGACATCGTCACTGATGTGATGAAACAGTCGGCGCTACAAATTTTTGCCTTTGACGTGATGATCGAAAACTTCGACCGAACCGTTCGCCGTCCAAACCTTCTAGTTAAGGGAAGTGAGATTCGGGTTATCGACCATGAAACTGCGTTTAGATTTGGGTTGATCATCGGAGCGAAAGCGGAGCCCTGGAAGCAGGGCTATTGTCACAGGCATGTGCAAGCCGGCTCTCATGTTTTGGCACAAGGACTTAAGGGCAAGGTCCTGGATTTTGCACCCCTGTCGGCAGGTTGGGCGACCTTGTCACCTAATTCTTTCATGCGATATGCAGGTGGAGTACCATCAGAGTGGGCGGGGGGAATGACAACAGTGCGTGACGCGGAAAGGCACCTGACGCAGGTTCACGAGCAGTTTGATCAATGCCTAGTCGAGCTGAAGCGAGCCCTGACATGACCAGCAGAGAGCCGTTTACATATACATTGTTACAGTACCGCCACGATCCGTTCGCGAGCGAACGCGTGAACGTCGGCGTGCTGTTGTTTGCGCAGGATTCTGGTCGGCTTCTAATTAAGGTTCGCAGTACAATTGGGCGATTCAGTAACTTGTTCGTCGATCTGGAGCGCGCAACTTTTATCGCATCGCTCAAGGCAATCGAAAGAGCCGCTGGGTTGCTGTCCCGAGAGGCTGCTGGCTTAAGCGGTCATCACGCTACCGTGGCGGATTTCGCCAATCGCATCATTGCAGACGGTGAGGGCGCTTTCGTTTGGGGGAGCGTTCGTTCAGGGGCAGCGCGCGATGTTAACGCTTCAATTCAGGACATCTATGATCGTTATGTCTCCAGGCATGACGTAAAGCATCGCGCAAATCGTGACGATGGCGCGGTCTGGAAAATGGCAAATGAGTTGCTGACTGAACGCCGCCTTGATCAGCGATTGGAATCAAAGACGATCGTATCAACGGTGGACAGTGTTGAATTCCGGCATGCCTGGAAGAATGGCGCTTGGCACTGTTATCAAGCACTTTCCTTCGATTTTGAAACCCCGGACGCCATGCTAGACAAGGCTCGCCGTTGGGTCGGACAATTGACAGTTCTCAGAGATGCGGAAGAGGAATTCAAACCATATTTCTTGGTTGGGGCGCCAACAAGAACTGATTTATTGACAAGTTTTAATCATGCAATCTCAATACTTCAAAAGTCCCCCGTGCCGGTTCAGGTATTTAGAGAAGAGAATGCGGAAATTCTTGTTGATATGATTGAAGATCAGATCAGGGAACATGATCGCCACTGATTTTAGTTAGATGGGCGTAACTTTACGCTCTAAGTCCAGTGCCATTTACCAATGACGCGCCCGCTGATCTGCACCTCCTCAGCCAAGCACTCGTAGGCCTGAAACTGGGTGTTGCGGCTGATCAAACGGGCGCGTGGCGGGTTGGAGTACGGGATCATTTCGACCCGCTTGATCACCAGCCCGAAGCCGTCCCACAGCACAAACACGCCGGCGGGTGACGGTAGTTTATCCGCTGTGTCGACAAGCACGCGCTCGCCCGGCATAAAGTCAGGGGCCATGCTGTCGCCCTTTACCGTGATGATCTTCAAACTTCCTGTGGCAGAGGCGGTCTGATTTCGCAAAACGGCGGGCGGAATGCGCCAGTGATCAATCACGGCCTCGACATCGGATTCCACAAGTGCGCCTGGTCCTGCTGATGCCCTTATATCCAGCTCCGATATAGCATCATTGAAGTCCGGGCCTTGTTCAGGGTTCGGCGAATCATGCCCCTCAGCTCCGGAGCCCCATTTTTCAATTGCGGCCTTGGCGGCAACATCGCCGGATTTGAACAAAGCCTGATCAACGCCAAAGAACCTCGCTAAGGCCTCCCGGACGTCTTCTGGCAGATGCCGGGGCGAGCCTCGCTTCACATACTGCTGTAAATAGGAATGGCTCTTTCCCACAGCCCTCGACACGTTGGCCATGTCGCTTTCGCTGTCGGCAATAAGCCGGAGAATGTTAAGGCGTGGCTGATCGAGTTCCATGGCCCATCTTCCCGATGGCTGTAGGAAAAATCCAATAGGAAGTATCCTCTTGTAAAAGAGGAATGTTCCTATTATTGTCGCGCCATGAACACCGGCAACGACCCCATCCTTGGCGAGATCGAGCGCTACATGGCAGATCGCGGGATAACCGCGACCGCTTTTGGCTCATCTGCTGTGAATGACCCGCGGCTGGTCTTTGACCTGCGGGAGGGTCGGGAACTGCGTCGTTCCACGCGCCTGAAGGTAGAGACGTTCATGCGGCCCAAGGCCCAGCCTGCTGGCTGAGGCATTGCCGCCTGACCTGTCCGTTCCCGCAATTTCTTTCCGGTGCCGGGAGATGACCATGCATTCCGATACAAGCGGCCATTCTTTTCTGCGCCCTGCGGTGACTAGCATTGTCGGCGGTCTGCCGGACGCCGACGGTTCGCGCTGCGTCACCTTCATCGACGGCTTTGGCAGCCACAGCGTCACCCTGCCGGCACCCAAGCCGCCGCGCCTGCGCCGCCCCTGCGGCGAGAGCTGCGGGTTTCCCGAAAGTGCGGCGTGCCAGGCCGGTGATTGCCGTCTGGCCTACGTCGAATAAAGGGCCGCTCGCGCTCATTCACTGGGTTCCTTCTGTCTGGTTTCCAATTTGGCGCACACCGCGTCCTCCGACAAATCCAACCGATTGGGGAATTTTGGATATGGCCGTCCACCGCAAGCCCGGCAGCATCGAAGATCATCTGGACAAGGCGCTGCATGTCCTGTCCGACGCCGATCTTGAGGCGGCGGGGCTGCTGCGCAACACGCTGGCCAAGCAATCCAACCCCAATCAGGCGGCGCGCCTGACCCTGGAGGATGCGGCCAAGCTGGATGCGCTGCTGTCGGCGCGCGGCTATTCCCCGGTGTTCGTGCCCCATGGCAAGGCGCAGACCGATGCCATCCTGTCCGGCCTGCGCCGGGCGGAAGTGTCAATCCCGCTGGATCGCCGCATGCTGCAACTGTGCGCGGATGTCGGCGACCTGACCAATGCGGTCACGCATGCCATGGAGGATGGCCGGCTGGACATGCAGGAGCGCCGGCAGATTGCGCGGGAGGCGCAGGAGGTGATCGACCGGGCCATATCCCTGCGGGACGCGGTGGAGCCGCCGGCGCATGAAACGGTGGTTGCGCCGCTGCACCTGTCGAAGGTGGGCTGAGCCATGAATACCGGCGATCAGGCATTGCGGCAGGCACTGGCGGTGGCGTGGCTCTCGGGCGGTGGTGGTGCCGACCGCAGCCACCGCGCCCTGATGTCGGAGACGGCGCATTGGGTGGTGACGGGCCATTGGCCGGGCGACGCGCGGCCCGCGCAATCGCCCACGGGCGGCCTTGTCGCCGCCGACGGGGCCAAGGCCCGCGACATTCAGCTGGGGCCCGTGGCCGCCAAGGCCCTGGCCTATTTCCAGGGCCTGATCGACCGGGGTGAACCGCTGCGCGGCAATCCGGTGGTGGCCCGCGCGCTGGGCATTCCCGACCCCGATGGCGAGGCCGCCGGGCGGCGTGCGTCGCAGATCCTGAGCCGGCTTGCCAAGCATCAGGGCTGGACCATCCGGCACAAGGGCTGCGCCGCCAGCGGCAGTTTCTTCCGCCAGATTGAGGCGGTGGACGGCACGAACACGCCCTGGGCTGACGACTATGACAACTTCATTGCCCCCCAGCAGCAGCCAAGCTGGCTGGGTGAGCAGATCAAGGCCGTGTTTGATGGGTTTGACGGCGTGGGTGCCGTTGAAAAGGTCCGGGAAGCGGGCGATGTACCAGCGCCCGCACAATCCACGTCCACACCGCCGCCGGCATTGGCCGTCCCGGTCGGGCAGGACAGCACCAGCGCCGGTGATGCGCCGGGCGACACGATCCAGGCCAGCGATGCGCATGACGGCCCGGTGGTGGAGGTCGCCCCCAGCGCATCGCCCGCGCGCAACCCAGGGGATGATCATGTGACAGATGTGACGCATACCGGAAATGTCCCGGAAGCGGCGGGCGCACCAATCGGTGTCGCGCCCGCCCAGGGGGGGGTATGGCCCTTTGGTGTGATGCGCGACGGCCCCCGGCACATGGATCATTGCGCCACCCTGGCCGTGGAGATCGTGGAGACGGGCGCGGTGCTGCCCAGCCTCAAGGACTGTCTGGCCTGGCTGAAGGCGCGCTACAACGGATCCTGGTACGCCAGCGACGATGTCGCCTCCATCTCCGGCTGCTTTACCGCCCTGAAGAAGCTGGGCTTCTGCACCATCACCGTGCGGCCGGAATATCCCGTCATCCAGGGTGGGCCGCGCGTGCGGCAGGTCACCCTGTGGGATGGCCGGGCCAGCGCGTTGCCGCCGCTGCCGGCCCCGAAGCCGCCTGCCCGGCCCATCACCGACAATATGGCGGCGGCCAATGCGCGCCGGACGGCAGAGGCGGCGGTTGTCAATCCCGCCGGCACGCGGCGCAAGGACAAGCTGGCCGCCATCCTGATGCGTTGTGTGGAGGCGCAGGAACCGGTGCCCAACAATGGGGAGATCGGGCGGGCGCTGGATATGCCGCCCAACAAGACGCCCGACATCCTGGCCATGCTGGAGAGCGACGGGTTTGGCCGGATGGAGCATGCGGGCGCCGGATGGAGCATGCGCCGCCGCTATATCCTGCGCGATGGCCGCACCACGCCCTGGTCGCCGCCCCGGAACAAGGCACCGACCAAGGAAAGCGCGCCAAAGCCGGTGAAGACCGTTGTGGCCCCGGTAGCGCTGCCGACCGCACCCGTGCCGGTGGCCCTGGTCGCGCCGACGGTGGCGCCTGGTCCCAGGGCCGCCGCGCCCAACAACAGTTCCGGCCTCTATGATCGCCGCCCCGCACCGGCCGCCCGGACGCCTGCCCATCGTGATGTCAGCCCGGATCTGCGCGCCGAGATTGAGCGCCGTGTGGCGGAGGGCCAAGTCACCCGTATTGACAAGCCCGGCTATGCGGCCCCCACGGACATTACCGCCGTCGGCGTCCCCGTCCACAGCACTGCCGGCGCCGGTCGCCGCCCCAGCTATTGAGGATTGAGCCATGAGCGACGCAGCAACCAGCACCGATGTGGGCGGCATCGCCGCCGACCGGCTGCGTTCCTTCATTGAGCGCATTGAGCGCCTGGAGGAAGAAAAGAAGGGCATCCAGGATGACATCAAGGACATCTATGCCGAGGCCAAGGGCACCGGCTTTGACACCAAGGTCATGCGACAGATCATCCGCATCCGCCGGATGGAGAAGGAAGACCGGCAGGAGATGGACAATCTCCTGGAACTCTACAAAGCCGCGCTGGGGATCGAATGATGGCGCGCGGCGAAAAGGACGGCATCATTATCCTGGGTAAGCTGCGGCGGGCACGGGCGGAGGCTGGGCGCAGTCAGAAAGAAATTGCGGCCCTGGTGGGGGTTGCCGAACGCACCCTGCATTCCTGGGAAAGCGCCAAGAGCGCGCCTGACCTGAACCAGCCGTGCCGCTGGGCTGCCGTTCTGGGCATTACCATCACCGGAACGGTGGCGGCGGCTGGGGAGAAGGCCGCATGAAGCCCGCCAACCTACCCGCCGCCGGCAGTGCCGCCGCCATGATCCAGCAGATGCAGCGCGATGCCGCCAACACCATCCGGCGGGCAGGCCGGTCACCGCGTCCGCGCCGGGCGCCGGAGCAGGATCTGCAGATACAGGTCGCGGCGTTCCTGGAATTGGTGCTGCGCGACACGCAGACCTTCTGGACGGCGTTTCCCGCCGGCGGGGGCTGCGCGCAGCGGCCCAGCGAACCAAGCCCCCATGCAGGCCGGCCACGCCGGGCGGCTGGTTCCGATGGCGCCAACCATCGGAGCGACATCAGCGCCCATCTGAACGGCAATGGGGGTGCCTGCGCATTTCAACCCACAGATGGCGCCACGGCGCGCCAGGAGGATCAGAATGCATCATCTCAATGGCTATACGGTCACCGACCAGTTGACGCGGTTCACGGGTGTCGTGACGGGCGTGGTCGATTACATCTCCGGGTGTTCGCAGGCGCTGGTCGCGCCGCGCGTCGGGGGCGATGGGAAGTTGCCGGACTCTCAGTGGTTCGATGTTCAGCGTCTGGAGATCGATCCGAATTACGAGCGCATCGTGCTGGACAATGGCCTGACGCCGGGGTGCGACCGGGCGCCGCCGAAGCGGTGATGCATCGCTCGTTTTTCACCTTCCCCCTTCAAGAAAGAGACAATCATGACGCATGTCTATGCGGGCGCGCCGGATGCACGGCAGTCGGAAACGCCCATCACGGTCAGCCGGTTTCGCCCAAGGTATCGCCCGCTGACCGACGCGGAAAAGGCGCTGCACGATGCCATCAAGGCCAAGGCGGCGGAATTGGAGGCCCTGTTCGATCAGGCGGCGATGACGCGTTTCCCGCCGCAGGAAATCATCGCGCCCGTCGACGGCACGGAAACGGAACTAATTGCCGGTACCTTCGAGCCCGGCTGGGAGTATTTCCACGACGGCATGAAATCGCTGGAGCTGGCGGTCATGTGGACGGTCAAGGGGCTGACGTCGTAGCGCTGTCAGGGGCGCCGCTGTCCGGGTGGCGCCCACAGGGTCAGAGCCTCCGGTCGCTTGTCGGCCTTTGCGGGCCGGTCGGGTGCCGGTGGCTTTCTGGCGGCGATGGCGATCAGGATAGCGCCGCCCGGTATGCAGGCGGCGCCCACGATGATCAGTGCGCCTTTGATGAACAGCATGTGCAGATTGACGAAGCCGCCCACCGACGGGTCCGCGAAGAATCCGATTATGATCAGCAGTGCGCCGATCGCGATCATGAACTGACCCCAGCCCTTCATTGTCATCATCCTTTTGGCCGCGCATCGCGCCAGAAGCGTAACAGCCCCATGGGGCTGCGTCCATGCTTGACCCGTGTGAACGGGCGGCGTACCGTCCGCGTTGGAGCTTCGAAACCTCCAACGTGCGGCGAGCCGCCCGCAGTCTTTTTGACTGATGCGGCTATTTTCATGCCCGGATTCCGTCCGGCGCATGCCCTCTGCCGGGGGTCGGATAATAAAACAGCCAATGGGTTATGCCCGCGGCGAATATTCCGGCCTGTCACGTTCAGGTTTCGAGCCCCCGGCGCCAGGGCTGCCTTCGAAAGCGCCCTTCCGCCGGCAATGCCGAACGTGAAGGCGAAGGCCATGAACACCATGATTCCGTCCGCGCTGACTGCGGGTGATGTCCAAACATCCCATAACGACAATCAGCCCCGCATCCGCGATCTGCGGCTGGCGGAGGCGTTGGGCATGACCGATCCGCATGCCATCCGACGCATCATCACGCGGCACCTGGACACGCTGAAAACCTTGGGAACCATGGTTTCCGATCAGGATCGGAAACCACCGACGGGTGGCCGCCCGTCCTGCAGCTACTACCTGACCAAGCGTCAGGCGCTGTTTGTCACCACCAAGGCCAACACGGCCACCGCCGCCCTGGTCACGGTGCAGATGGTCGACCTGTTCGACGCGGTGACCAGCGGCGCGGCCCTGTCCGCTACCGACAGTGCGGGTCACGCCCTGACCCTGACCGAACCGGAAATCATGGCGGCCCTGGCCTTTCGCCGGCAGGTGCAGGCGACGGCCGGACGCGGCGCCATACCCCTGGCCCCGATGCCATCCGGGGAGCGGACTATCACCATTCAAGTCACCAATTTGGAGCGCATGGCGCTGGCCACGATCCGGGCCATGGCGCTGGAAGAGGTGCGTGGCCTATGCGGTGACCTGAGCAAAGGCATCAACGGCGCCGTCACGGGCGTGATCAACGACACGCTGGGCGCGCCGATTGGAGGGAGATCAACATGACCAACACACAGGAAGGAGGTGCCGGCTTCGGCACCCCCGAATGGGAGCGCAACAATATCCTGCTGCCCAGCGCGGCCATCATTGTCGTCAAGGCGATGATGCAATGGGGCATCATGCCGGCGAGCATGGCGCAGGGCGCCGTTTCCACCGCCGTCAGCGATATTGTGCAATCCCGGCAGCTTTCCGGGTGCAACGGCTTTCTTATGGCCATGTGGCTGTTCCGTGAGTGCGGCTGGGCAAAATACAAACTGGACGCCAAGGCCGTGGACATCCTGTCGCGCCTGGACGCCATTGCTGATGAGGTCAAGGCGGGTCATGACCGGCATTTTACGGAGGTTGCAGCGGCCTGGGTCAAGGGTGCTGTACACGGTGGCGCCGAGCCCGTCGGCTTGGTGCGTGCGGGTACCTGAAAGATGGCAGACCGCCACCAGCCCTGGATGAAATTCTATCCCGCAGACTGGCGGTCTGATCCGCGTTTGCGCATGTGCTCCCTTGCGGCCCGCGGGCTGTGGATGGAGATGCTGGCCCTCATGCATGAGGCCCAGCCCTATGGGCATCTGATGATCGCAGGATGCCGCCCGACGGACACCCAACTCAGCGCCTTGGTAGGAGCGCCCACGGACCAGATCCCGGACCTTGTCCGCGAACTGGAAGCCGCTGGCGTCTTTTCCCGGACGCGAGAGAAGGTGATCTTCTCGCGGCGGATGGTCGCTGACGACAAGAAGGCCCGCATATCGCGCAAAAACGGCAAAACAGGTGGTAATCCAACCCTTTGTAAAACAAGGGAAAATCCAGCGTGGGATAACCAACAGGATAAGGGGGTGGATAAAGCCCAGAAGCCAGAAGCCAGATACCAGAATATTACTGCTGCTGCTGCGGGCGGGTGCGCGGGATTTGAGGAGGGGGCGGCGCTGGCAGTGCCCATCGTGGCCGACACCGACCCGGACGCAGGCCACAGCGCCCTGATCCGGGCGTTTGACGGGGCGATCCTTACCGTTTGGGGGCAGGATGCAGCCCGGATGCCGGTGCCCAGCGATGATGCCACGGCGGAAAAATGGGCCGATGCGGGTATATCGCCGGAGCTGGTTCGCAACGTCGCAGAGCGGGTTTTCCGACGCAGCCGGCAGCAGAACCGCGCACCGCCCAAGGCCCTGGGATACCTGACCGAACCGTTGATGGAGCAGTTGACGGCGGTGGCAACGCCGCTGCTGCGGCCAAGGGCCCAGGCCCCGGCGGTGGTGGTTGGGGGCGGCGACCCAGTGGACAGCACCTGGCGTAACCGGGTGGCCGGGTGGCAGCGCAACGGGTTCTGGGATCGGCATCAATGGGGGCCGCCCCCCACCCAACCGGGATGCCTAGTGCCCCATAAAATCCTGCGGGACCTGAAAGTAACGAGCGAGGTGGCGTGATGTTGGTGCAGATCAGGCCTGGATTGTGGATATCCGCGCAATGGCTGCGCTCCGCTTGTCCCGAGGCCAGCGGCGGCTGTGTTGTGATGGATCACTTTGGTCAGTGGCACGCAGTTGCGCGGGGCCATGAAGGTTTCATGGCGCTGGTTGATGCGGCCCGCCGCCGTTTTGACATGGGTGCATGTGCGATTGCCGTGCGCACCACAGCCGGGAACATTGCAGCCATCAATGTGCATGCCATAAGGGCAGACGATGGCCGGATTCTGGTGGATGACCTTGCAGGGCCTCGCCTGCGTGAGGAATTAGCCAGTCCAGCGCAGGCGCGCGACAAGGTTGATCAATTGGCCGCAGCGCTGAACCAACACGCCTTCCCGCCGATTGAGGTGATCTGATGCTGATCTCCCTGACCGATGACATTTGGGTCAATCCAGTGGAAGTGACCGCCATTCACGGCACGCAGTACCGGATCCATGTCTATATGTCCGATGGCCAGACCTGGACCGTCGAACTGGACCGTGGGGTGCCGCAGATTGAAGCCATGGCAATACTGACCGCCAAGATCAATGGTGCAAAATGACCAGGCCGCAACGATCCGGCGATCTGCGCTCGCGCTTTCCCAAGGGCACCGACACGGTCCCGGCGACCGACATCGCCGCCTTGCGCCGCCGTGCCTATGGCCACGGCCTGCTGGTCATTGACACGCGCAGCGAAGCTTTTCGCCGCCAGCCGTTCGCGCTGGCCCTGTTGAACTGGTACGCGGATGGAATGGGGGCATGATGGGCGCGATGATGCATGACGCCGCCGAAGTCGACGCCGTTGATGGGGCCGATTACGGGGGGCAGATGCGGGCGCGGCTGGAACTGGCCCTGACCATTGCCGCCCGCAAAAGCCAGCGCCGCCGCCATGAGGATACGTCCCGCACCCGGCGCACCATCTGGGCGCTGTTGTGCTGGACATATCGCTGTCAGATCCTGCGGGCGCAGGCATGGAGCGTATCACGCTGGACAGACGTGCTGTTCGCGCTTGATGGCGCCGGGGATGCGGCCTGCCCATGGCATATCGATGCGGTCGCGGTGCATGCGGCCGTCAGCATGCTGCCGGCACATCAGCGCGATGCGGTATGGGCGGCGGCCAAGGTTGGGGTTGCTCCACCGCGACCCGATGAGCGGGAGCGCCCGTGCTTTCGCCCGGAAGAGCGTCAGGGGCGCGGCCATGTGGGGCCGGTCAAACGCCGGTACTGGCATGGGTGCGCGCCGCTTACCCTTAAGCCGATGGAGATCAAGCGGCTGTGCGAGGCGCCGACGCGCGAAGAGCGAGAGGTCGTGATCATGCGGGATGGGCAGCGGCACCGGTACCGGTACGATCCCCGCAAGATCAGCTATCGGCAGAAGGTGCAGGCGGCGCTGCGCGATACCGCCACAGGCCGGCTGCGTGTGGTGGCCAGCGTCGAGGCCGAGGTGGAGGTGGAGTTCTGCCCGTTGCGATGGGTGGTCGATCTGGCCGCGCTTGCCGGGCGCCATGAGCTTTACCGGCACTTTCACGATGGGGTGGTTGCCGTCGGGCAGGCCCTGGCCGGGCGCGTGCTGTTCCACACAGAACTGTGCGGCATTGGTATTGAGCCGCCACCACCGGCGCCCGCCCTGCTATGGCACGGGCCGACCAGGGTGGAGCGGGAGATCATGGACGCGGCCTGGGGGCTGACCGGTGCGCAGGGGGCGGATTAGCGTGTGTCGGGCGCCGAACCACCACCTTCCGCCGCAGGTGCGCGCAGATGTGCTGGCTGGCAAGCACCGCACGACGCCCCAGCAGGATGGGGTTGCCGCAGGGCCTGTGCGTTTTTAGTTGACGCGATTTGCGCACGGTCACTCAATGATATCTGAGGCCTTCATTGTGCCGCCACACAAGCCCGCCGGGGAAACCCGTGCGGGCTTTTTGCTGTTTCGGCGGCTGGCGCCGAGCAGATGGGCATCACAGTGTCAGAGATGGTGCGTTTAGCCATCCTCTAAAAATTACATCATTGATGCATTTTTCCGCTTGCTCACAGGGGCGGATTGGTGCACATTACCTCTATCAGCGGTTGGCGCTGATCCTACCCCGCCAGGATGGCGGGGCCTCAGTGGAGAAGAAGATGACGCTAGATCAGATTTTGAGCGATGCAAAGGATGCGTCCCGCCATATTGGTAGCACGGTTGAGTTGCTTACCAATGGGTTGACTGACCTTGATGGCCGGCCCTTGTTTGATTTGATTAATGCAGTCAAGGCCGAGCTTAGCTCGTCCCTAGGGTCGACACCTCCAGGGCGAGGTCTGCCGGTCGAGGATTTCTGTGGCCATCCGATCACTAATCTGCTTATCGCCATGATCCATTCATGCGTTGGCCAGGACGTTGACCAGCGCAAAGAAAGCGAATTTTTGCCGGCTTCCCCTGGCGGCATGGCTAAGTGGGCGTTGCGCAATCTGCGCAGGGGGTACATGAATCCTACTGTCAGGCTGGAGGGTCTGATAGCTGCCGTAACCCCAATCTTGCAGATGTTCGACCCCTCACGGCGCGCAGCGGCGGCTGCATACATGATTTATCTGGGCCGCTGCCATCGCCACGGTGCCCGCTACTGCGCGGCCTTCCGCTGAAAATGGACACTGTGCCCCCATCCTGGGCTGCCCGCCAACGCCTGTGCTTTATCGAGCGCACGCTCGCGGGCGGCGGCATTCTGCGCCGCGCCGATCTGATGGAGCGGTTCGACATCTCCATCCAGCAGGCCTCTGGCGATCTAAGCCGTTATCAGGCAATGGCCCCCAACAATGCGCAGTACGACAAGAGCGGCAAATGCTACCGCGCCGCCCCATCCTTTGCCCCGGTATTGCCGGCAGACTGGGATGAGCAGCAGCGCCTGCGGGCGCGCATCGCGGCGCAGGCGGACATGATCCGCCAGTATAGGGCGCTCTATGGCCCGTTGCCGGGCACCGAAAATGAGGTCGATAATGAAGCTCCCTGACCGTATCACCCTGTCGCGCCGGCAGGCCAAGGATGCTGATCGGGCCTGTGGTGTGGAGATCATGATTCCCTGGCCTGCGCACCTGCGCTGCCCGCACGATCTGGAGGAGGATCAAGACCTGCCGGGATCCGATGATGCCTGGACGCTGGCCCGTCGCCTGTTCGGCATCAGGGGTCGCGCCGATCCCTATCTGATCCGGGCGGTGCGGGCGGCCATGGTGCGCCGGCCGCCGAACATGGCCTATCGGTCCGGCGACGTCATGCTGCATCTGGCGGTAGAGCTGGTCACGCCCCGCTGGTACGGGGCGGAGGATAGGCCTGCACCCACGGTATCATGGTGGGCGCCGGCCTTAACGGCGAGCGCGGATAATTGTTTAATGAGTCCGGCCCCCGAAGGGGCCGGAAAGGGGGCAGACCAGCCAAAGCAAGAGGCCCCATCGCGCGCGCCTGATCAGGATAGCGCAACGGTCAACAGTGCGCAGCCGGGTGATGATGCGCTGGATTATGATGATCTACCCTGGGCAGAGCTTTGCCGCGCATGGCGCACCCGGCGCGGGCTGCGGTTCGTAAACGCCGATGTAGAGGCCGTTACCCGCGTGCCGTACCGTACATGGCGACAGTGGGAGAGCGGTGGTCGCACGCCATCACCGCTGGCGGCCTGGCGGCATTATCTGCGTCTGTTGGATTCGGCATCCGCATAGGATGCGCGTGCGTCATTGTGGTTGACTTGTTTTGCAAGTGGTCATACAACGATATCCGAAGCCTTCATTGTGCCTTGTTACCAAGCCCGCCGGGGAAGCCCGTGCGGGCTTTTTGCTGTTTGGGTGACGCGTGGCGAAGTCTGGATACTACGCCTCGCCGCATTGGCAAGGCCTGCGGCGGCAGGCTTTAGAGCGCGATGGGCGCCGATGCACCACGCGTGGGTGCTGCGCCCCGGCTGTCATCGTTGACCACATTAAGACCCGGCCAGCTCATGCCAAGGGGCCGACAAAGCTGGACGTGCTGGCTAACCTCCGGTCCCTATGCCGGGCATGCGATAACCAGATCAAGGAACGGCGTGGCGGAGGCCGCGCAAACGGTGGTCGCGCCGAGGCCATCGGCTGCGATGCTGACGGCCGCCCGCTGTCGCCCGATCATCCATGGAACCGGCACCACAAGCCGGGCTGAGGCGCCCTGCATAGTCAAGGGCACCCCCAGGGGGGTGTAAATGTCTGGGTTGTTATGGGGCTGTAACCGGATCGGGGTAGCATTTTCGCGCGCAGTGATTTTTCGAGGGGGGGTTAGTTTCGGGTTGGGGGCGTGAACGGAAAATGAACGATGCGTCCGGAACCCAGGCAGACCCTCAGATTGACGAACCCGACTGGGAGCTGTTGATACCCAACAAAGGGCGGGCAAAATCGGGCGATAACAGCCGATGGCGGGCACTGGCGGCGCGGGAGTGGAGGGATGTCGTCGGCGCCTTGCGGGTGGCCGGGACCCTGGCCCGCGAGAACCGCCACCAGCTTCAGCGGCTGATCCTGGCCTACGTCCGGTACGACCGGGCGGTGGCGGAGATGTTCAAGCTGGGCGGCCCGGTGACCAAGTCAAAGACCGGCGTCCCGATGCTGTCGCAGTGGCAGGTCGAGATGCGTCAGGCGGATTCCGATGCAACGGTGGCGGAAGCGGAGTTGGGTATTCCGCCCCGCCGCCGCGGCGCCGTGACCAAAGCCAGCCGGCCGCAGAAGGCTGCAACGAAGGCGGGACTGTACCTTGTCGACGCGAAAAAGAAGCCCGGAGGCTGACAGCAGAGATCCTGTCACGGGCTGGGCGCGCGACGTCGTGGCGGGCCGGATCGTGGCGGGCCGGACAACCATTGCGGCGGCGGAGCGCCATCTGCGGGACCTGCGCGATGGGCCGCGACGGGGGCTGCATTGGGATCTGGATGCGGCACTGCATGTCGTCAACTGGTATCCGACCATGCTGACCATCACCGGCGGGCAGAAGGTCGGGGAGCCGTTTCACCTGCTGCCGCCGCACATGTTTGCGACAGGCAGCCTGTTCGGGTGGAAGCGGGCTGATGGTCGGCGCCGGTTTCGCCGATTTTGGTTTGAGACGGGCAAAGGTCAGGCCAAATCCCCTTGGATGGCGGCCACCGGCCTGTATCTGATGCGGTTCGGCGGCACGCCCCGGTTCGAGGGCTACGCCGTCGCCGCGACGGAGAACCAAGCGGGCATCATCATTGGAGACGCAGCGGCGCTGTGTCGGGCCAATGTGCCGGGCGAAGAGATTGGCCTGAAAGATTTTGCCGATCTCCAGCTACGCGGCACCGGCGATCTGACATGGCAGATCGAGTGGGATGGCAGCGAGAGCGGCCTTGGTATCTGCAAGCTGTGCAATGTCGCCAATGGCAGCGCGATCAGCGGCCCGAAGCCCGCTTATGTCGCCGTCGATGAGGTCCATGAAATCGGCGATAGGTCGATCCTGTCGCTGTGGGAAAGCGCCATCAACAAGATGCCTGGCGACCCGTTGATGGTCATGGGCACCAACACGCCGGCGGCAGACCAGACGATTGGGACGGAGCAAAGCGACTATTACACCGCCGTAGCGAAAGGTGAGGTGCAGGACGATGGGTCCCTGGCGCTGATCTGCACCTGCGATGAGGATGATGACCCGCTCAACGATGAGACGGTATGGCCAAAGGCGCTGCCGGCCCTGGGCATCACCTATCCGCTGGAGAATGTCCGCGATGCGGTGATCAAGGCGCGCGGCATGCCGTCCGATCAGGTGACGTTGCAGCGCCTGTTTTTTGGGCAGCGCGTCGGGGCAGCCGATGCCTGGATCGACCTCCCGCTGTGGGAATCGGTCCTGGGGGCTGTATCCGACGACGATGTTGAAGGTTTGCCGTGCTTCCTGGGTCTGGACCTGTCCAGCCGCATCGACCTGACTGCGCTGGCGGCCGTGTGGCGGCGGCCGGATGGGCGACTGTTAGCCCGCATCACCTATTGGACGCCAGGCGCCACCTTGAAGAAGCGGGAAGAGATGGATCGGGCGCCCTATAGCCAATGGGTGGATAAGGGGCATCTGGTGGCGACACCGGGCCCCACCATCCCCAAATCCTGGCCCGCGCGGCAGGTCAAGGGCATGACCGACAAGCATGATGTCCGCGCCCTGGCCTATGACCCGGCGCAGATCCTGGATTTCGAAGAAGCTGCGGCGGAGATCGATCTTGACCTGTGGCGATACCAGGGTCCCGACGGTGACGTGGGTGATGGGCTTATGATGATCAATCATGGGCAGGGCTGGAAGGGGCTGGACAACCCAGCCATGCTGGCCATGCCCAACAGCGTGAAGGCGCTGACATCGGCGATCCTGAATGGCGACATCATCATTCAGACCAACCCGGTGACCAATTATTGCAGCTCCAACATGGCGCTGAAGCCGGGCGACAATCCCGATATGAAGGTGCCGTCCCGCCGCAAGTCGCGGTCGCGCATTGATGGCATGGTTGCCCTGATTATGGCTGTTGGGGCGGCTATCTCGCAGCGTGAAGCCGCCGGCAACTCCATTTCGATTTATGACATGCCAGAGATTTGGCAGACATCAGCGAAGCCGGCACCTACGGATTATCTCCGACCTAGCCGTGGCTCATCCATCTATGACCCGCCAGCAAGCCGGACCTGATCCATGTGGCCGTTCTCAACCAACAGGCGCGCACCGGCGAAAAGGGTGGAGCCGACATTCAGCAATGCGTCACTTGAGAACCCAACGACGTCCCTGGCCGATCCGGATATCTGGCTTACTGATGCCCTTGGCGGTTCGCCGTCTTTTGCCGGTCCGGTGGTGAATGAGACATCTGCCATGCGTTCCACCACCGTATTCCGGTGCGTGGCGCTGAAAGCGGGAGTAATTGCCGCGCTGCCGCTGGAGGTTTACCGCCGGACAAATACGGGCCGGGAACGGGCCGTCGATAATCGGATGTATCCGATCCTGCATGATCAGCCGAATGATCTGATGAGTTCGTTCATGTGGAAGGAAATGATCGTCGCCAACCTGATGTTGGCTGGTAATCACTATAGCGTCATCGAATACGACAATGCCGCCAGAGTGCGTAACCTTCTGCCTGTGGCGCCGCATGCTGTGGTGGTGGAGCGCGCAAAGGGTCGAAACCGATACACTTTCACCTTTACTGATGGCCGGGAAGTACTTGACCAGGATGAAGTTATCCATGTTCCTGGCATCGGTTTCGACGGCCTGAAAGGCATGTCGCCCATCGCCTGGGCTGGGAAGCAACCCATCGGCATCTCCTTGGCGATGGATGAATTTGTTGGGCGCATGCACGCCAATAGTGCCCGCCCGTCGGGCACGGTGACATTGCCCAAGAACATATCACCGGAAGGCGTCCGCCGCATGCGAGCGGAGATTGAATCCCTGTACAATGGCATGCACGCCACGGGCAAAACCATGTTGCTGGATAACGGCGCAGAATGGAACACCATGCAGATGAGTCTGCAGGATGCCCAGACGCTGGAAAGCAGGCGATTCCAAGTTGCCGATATCTGTCGTCTGTTCGGTCTGCCGCCGTCGATGGTCGGGGAGACGGACAAGCAGACATCTTGGGGGACTGGCATTCGTGAAATGAAGATCGGATTTCAGATATTCTGTCTGGATCCTGACCTTACCAGGATCGAAGCCGAGTTGAACCGCAAACTGTTCAAACATCCACACTATTGCGAGTTCAATCGTGAAGCACTGAACGCGATGGACCCCGTGGCGCAGGCAGAAATGTTTGCCTCGTCGGTAATGAATGCAGGCATGACGCCCAACGAAATCCGCCGCAAACGCAATCTACCGGATGATCCTAATCCGGTAGCAAACGAGCTGTTTGTCCAGGCGGGCACGGTACCGCTTTCGGTGGCGGCACAATACGGCACATCAACCCAGGCCCAGAAGGATATATCGCAATGAAACATGGGTTCCTGGCTCGCGGCGTCGGCAAAGAGGCTGCACGCCGTCAATGGCAAGACCATTTCAACAATCGCCGCCCTAGCGAAACTCCGGCAGCCCACAAAGTGGACATCCGCGCCGCATCTGCTGACGTGACGGAGATCCTGATTTATGACGAAATCGGCTTCTGGGGAATTACCGCCAAGACCTTTGTTCGTCAGCTCTCGGCCATCACCACCCCGGAAATCATCGTTCGCATAAATAGCCCCGGCGGGGACGTATTCGACGGGCTGGCCATCTACAATGCCCTGCGCGCCCATAATGCCGCCATCACCACGAGGGTTGAGGGCTTGGCCGCCAGCGCCGCTAGCATGATCGCGATGTCTGGGAAAAAAGTTGTCATTGAGGACAACGCCCTGATCATGTGTCACCGCGCCTGGACCTTCGCCTATGGCAATGCTGGGGACATGCGGGAATCTGCTGGGGTGCTGGACAAGATTGATGACCAGCTTGCCGGCATCTATGCCGCCAAGTCGGGGAAGGGCCGCGAAGAGTGCGCCACCATGATGGCTGGCCCGGAAAAAGACGACGGAACCTGGTTCACGGCCGCTGAGGCCAAGGATTTTGGGCTTGTGGATGAGATTGTCGGACAAGTGATGGATGGCTCTCCCGTCAATCCGGAGGATGCTGTGCATCCCCATATCCAGGCCATGCGCCGCCGCTTGGCACTTAGCAATCACGCCGTCTGAACGGCACCTTTTTTGGCGCTCGGGCACCCGCCCCGCGCTGTTTGCGGCCGCCTAACAGGCGGCCTTTTTGTTGGCTGAAAGGAGCCATGATGAGCAGCAAGAAACTGCGGGAACAGCGCGCCAAGCTGGTCGCCGATGCCCGCGCCGTTATCGATGCCGTGCCGGAGGGTCAGTCGCCGTCGGCAGAGGTAAACGCCAAGTTCGACGAGATGATGAACGCGGCGGACGAGCTGAAGAAGCAGATTGATCGCATGGAGGGCCTTGAGGCGGCCGAGGCCAACCTCGGCGAGCTGCGCCAGCGGCGCGCCGGTCGTGACGGCATTTCCGAGGATCATGCACAGGCACAGATTGAGCTGGAGGGCGCAGCCTTTACCTCCTATCTGCGCAATGGCATCGGGGGGCTGTCGGATGAACACCGCGCCGTGGCGCTGCCGCGCTTCCAGGCGGCGCAAGGAACTGGCGCCAGCACCGCTGGCGGTTACACCGTTCCTGAGGGCTTCTATGGCCAAGTGATCAGTGCGGAGTTGGCGTATGGCGGCATGCTGGGCGTCGCCTATGTCTTCGATACCGCCACCGGCAACCCGCTGCCGATTCCGACTGACAACGACACCAGCAACGAAGGCGCCATTCTTGACGAAAACACGCAGGTCGGTGAGCGGGACGTCACGTTTGGTGCGGTGACGTTGAATGCCCATACCTACACCAGCAGGTTGATCCGGGTGTCCAACCAGCTTCTGCAAGATAGTGCATTCAACCTGGATGGATTCCTGTCAGCGAAGTTCGGTGATCGTCTGGGCCGGGCTGCAAACCGGCATTTCACGGTGGGCGATGGCGCCAGCAAGCCGACCGGCGTGGTGACGGCCTCCACGCTGGGCTACACCTCCGCGACCGCCTCCGCGATCAGTCCTGATGAACTGATCGAACTGGAACACAGTGTCGATCCGGCGTATCGCGCTGGTGCCCGGTACATGTTTGCCGATAGCACCCTGAAGGCGCTGAAGAAGATGAAGGACGGCGAAGGCCGTTACATCTGGAAATCTGGCTTGGCTGTTAGAGAGCCGGACACCATCAGTGACTATGGCTATACGATCAACCAGCACATGGCCGCCTTCGGCGCTGGTGCAAAGCCTATCATTTTCGGTGACCTCAAGAAGTATTTCATCCGCCGCGTTGCCGGCCTCCAGGTGCTCCGGCTGACCGAACGGTATGCCGACTATAACCAGACCGGCTTCCTGGCATTCCAGCGTATGGACGGACAACTGGTTGATGCCGGCACGCATCCGGTCAGGCACCTGCTGATGCCGTAACGCCGACAGAAGCGGCCCCCGCCCAAACTTTCAAGCAGAGGAGACCCGGCCATGCGCCGCGACCTGCACAATAATATTCATCCGCTGGTCGGCATCGCGCCGCAGGCGGCACGTACCGACAATACCGCCATCGTGTCCACCATCGTGGATACTGCCGGCTATGACAGCGTCGAGTTCGTCATCATCACCGGCACCAACACGGACGCCAATGCAACGTTTACTGTCCTGTTCGAGGACGGGGACAATTCGTCCCTGAGCGACAATGGCGCCGTAGATGACGCCCTGCTGTTGGGTACCGAGGCGCAGGCCGGCTTCACCTATGCCGACGATGCGGAAACCCGCAAGATCGGCTATCTGGGTACCAAGCGCTATTGTCGGGTGACCATCACGCCGTCCGGCAATGACAGCGGCAATATCTTCCTGGCCGGGACGTGGCTTCTGGGCCATCCGCACGTCGCGCCGACCGCCAACCCGCCTGTCTGATCTACCTGCCCGGGCAATGACCGGACCGATGCGTCCGGTCATTGCGGCCAAGGAGAGTTGTCATGTCTCACAACACCAAAGTCTACCGCCCTCAGGGCGGGGACGAACTGGTTTTCGCCACGGGCGGCACCCTGACCATGCAGGAAGGTTCTGTGGTGGCTGATGTCACCGGTCGGCTCTGCAACTCGGTTGATGTGACGCTGACGGCGGCGCAGATGCTGGCGCTGAATGCCACGCCGCAGACGCTGGTTGCTGCCCCTGGTGCCGGCTATGCGCTGGTGTTCGAGGGTGCGCTTCTGTTCCTGGACTATAATAGCGCCGCCTATGCGGGTATTGATAGCGGCGATGACCTGTCGGTCAAATATACCAACAGCAGCGGCACGGCCCTGGGTGGGTGCGAGGCGACAGGGTTCCTGGACGCCACGGCCGATGCCATTCGCTATGTGCGGGCAACGGGAGCCGCGTCGGGCGCCTCGCAGATCGTGCCGGTGGCAAACAGCCCGCTGGTCCTACACATGCTGACCGGTGAAATCACTACCGGCAACAGCCCTCTGAAGGTGCGCACCTTCTATCGCACCATCCCGACCAGCCTGTAAGGAGAGGCGGTCATGTCCTATGTACAGCGCCTGACGGTGACCGTGGTCACGGCGTCGGATGGGTCGGCCACGGCCTTTTCGGATACTGTGACCGGTTTTCTGGACCGTATCGCCTATGTGAAGTCCGACTTCGCCAATGGCGTGGACTTCACCGTCACCCTCGAATCCACTGGGGAAACGCTGTGGGCAGAGAGTGATGTCAACGCGTCAACGGTGCGGGCGCCGCGTCAGCCGACGCACAGCACGGCAGGCGCGGCGGCGCTGTATGCCAGCGGCGGCACAGCTGTTATGGCCCCCATCGCCATTGCTGCCGACCGTATCAAGATCGCCATCGCCAGTGGCGGTGCCATCAAGACCGGCACCTTCCACATCCTGGCCGCGTGACGGGGCGGCCATGGGAATCCTGACCCTGATCACACCGGCCGCCGACCTGGGCCTGTTGTCCATCGCTGAGTTGCGCGTCGCTGTCGGGCTGGCCGACAGCGACAGCAGCCGCGATGCGGCCCTGACCACCCTGGGTCTGCAGGCTGCCGGTCAGATCGCGCGCTTCTGCGGCGTGGCGCCGGCCGGGGTGGCGGTGCCGACCCTGCGGTCGGAAACGGTGGAGGAGGTCTGGCGCCTAACGGAAAGCGTCAATGCGCTGATCCTGTCGCGGCGCTTTGTTTCCGCCATCGCGACCGCCACCGTATCCGGTGTGGCAATCGACAGCAGCTTTTGGGAACTGGATGGCCCGGCAGGCCTGTTGCGCCGCCTGGACAGTTCCGACCGATACACGCGGTGGGCAGCGGGCAGCAAGGTCACCGTGCGCTATGCGGCGGGGTTTGCCACCGTGCCCGACGATCTGAAGGCCTGCGCCGTGGATCTGGTGCGGATGGCCGATAGTGTCGGGGATCGTGATCCGCTGCTGCGGGCCCAGCAATGGGAAGGCATTGGTCGGGAGGAATACCAGATCGTGTCCGGGATGGCGATGGATGGCGGGATGCCAAAGGATATCGCATCGCGACTGTCCGCCTATATGTCGGATCACCTGTAATGGAGAGTGCAGGCCTGGCCCGCTTCATCGGTCGGTCACCGCAGCGGGAAACCGTGGTGCTGCGCCGGCAGACGGCGGTGACGCCGGTGACATGGGTCAATGCCGTGGTCGTAGCCCGTGTCCGCCAATATGGGGCGGCAGAGTTGGTCGCGGGCATCACCCAGGGGGATTATGAGGTGGTGGTGGCCCATGCCGATCTGGCGGCCGCAGGCTGGCCGGCGCCGCCCAAGGATGGGGACCGGGTTATTCGGTTTCCGACCATCACCAATGGTGCCTATGTGCCTGGAGGTTCGGCGGTGGAGTTGACCGTTAAGCATCCGGGCGACCGGGGCGGGCAGATCGGGTATTGGATGCAGGCGCGTGGGGGTGGGGTGCGATGACGAGCCTTGTCGTCTATGACACCGTGCGGGCGCGGGTGGATGATTTGTGGACTTCCACACCGGTCGCGTGGCCCAACGAGCCGTTCAATCTGCCTGTTGAGGGAACGCCAGGCTTCGACGGGTGCTGGATCGCCCTGGAGTTTCACGGGCGTCTTTTCGGTCAGGTGAGTATCGGCGCGCCGGGCGATAATCTGTGGGATGAGGATGGGACGATCATGGCGCACGTGATGGCGCCGGTCCGTTCCGGTGAGCGGATTATGCGCGGCCATGCGGTTGGTTTCATCGACCTGTTCCGCGGTCTGGAAATTGACCTGATCGAGTTCAAGGACTGCGAAATCGGGCCCGGCGGGGCCGACGAAGACGGGTGCTGGTGGCGTATCACCGTGCGCATTGAATTCACACGCCAATCAGGAGGTTAGAATGTATGTCGTCAAGAAGCCGTTCCCCACGCCCACCCGGCGGTTTGCCGTGGGCGACAAGGTGAACGGCGATGATCTGCGTGGGCCCGTGCCGGTTGATCATTGGCTGGATGGCAAGTTCATTGAGGCCGAGAAGGTTGAGAAACCGCCCAAGGCCGCACCGCCGCCCAGCCCACCCGAAGCCAACACCTGATCCACCCGCAAGCCGCCGCCAGGGCGGCTTTTTTAATGCCCGGCTGAAAGGAGCCGCCCACCATGACCTCTTCCAATCGCGTCCGGCTGACTGGGGTGGCGGAGGCCACCTTTGGCGTCACCCCCGGCACCCCCCGCATGCGGACGCAGCGGGTAACTTCCATCGGGCTGACCAACAAGACCGACTATGTCGACTCCGATGAAATCCGTTCCGACCGGATGAATGCCGACCCGATTCCCGTGGGTGAAACCAATGACGGGAATATCGGCATCGAATGGCATTTTCCGCCGGCAGGATCGCTGCTGCGGTCGGAAATCCAGTCCGCCTTTTGTGCGGCCTTTTTGGATACGCCCTCTCGCGACAATGACGGCGTTGCCGACAGTGTCATCACCGATATCGGTACCACGGCCAACGCCATCACGTTCGCGTCGGGCCCCGCCTTTGTGGTCCGCCAATTGGTGTGGAATACGGGCTTTGCCGTCACCGCCAATAACGGCCTGTTTCCTGTCACCACCGGTGGCACCACCTCGCTTGTATCGACGGGCGCCTTCACCACCCCCGAAACGGTGCCGCCGGCGAATGCGCGGGTAAAGGTGGTCGGGTTCCAGGGCGTGTCCGGCGATGTGACCGCCACGGCAACGGGCCTGGGGTCCACAAGCCTGGATTTCACCACCCTGGGCCTAACGGTCGGACAGTGGGTCAAGATCGGCGGCACGGGTTCGGGCTTCCGCTTCGCCACCAGTGCCTGCAATGCCTGGGCGCGCGTCGTGGGCATCCAGGCCAACGCCCTGACGTTGGACAATCTGCCCGCAGCCTGGACCACCGATACCGGCACCGGGAAGACCATCCGCGTTTTCTTCGGCGACGTCATCAAGAACGGCACCGGCAAGTACGGCCTGACGCTGGAGCGCGGGTATATGGGTCAGACGGTCCCGACCTATATCGCGCAGAACGGCATGCGCGTCGGGACCCTGGAATTCGGCGGGCAGAAAAAGGCAAAGGCAACAGGCTCCGTTTCCTTCATGGGGATGGAAGGGCTGGTTTCTACCACCTCGCTGGACTCCAGTCCGGACGCGGCGCCAGCCCTGGCCGATTATCCCGTCATGGCGTTCAGCGCCCATTGCGGCCGTGTTGGTTATGGTGGATCGGCCTTGGGCAGCCCCAACTGGGCCAGCGCGATCAAGTTCACGCTGAACAACAATCTGCGCGCCATTGAGGGGGTTTCCGACGGCGATTCCACCGCGCCGGGTCCGGTCGATATCGAAGATGGTTCCCTGGATGTCTCTGTCGAGCTGGATACCTATTTCGGCAACTCGGCCATCCTGGCGGATATCAAGGCCGGCACCGCCCGGGCGGTGAATGTCCGCCTGTTCCGCGGCGGTCGCGCTATGATCTGGGAGGCCCCGCGCCTGACGCCGCGTGAAGGCGACCCCACCGTCGGCGGCAAGAACCAGGATGTCATGCTGCCCGTGCGCGCCACGGCCAGCTACGACGCCCTGACCGGCGCACAGATCATCCTGAACCTGCTGGAATACGCCGAAGAGTAACGGAACCCCGCGACCAACGGGCAAGAGGCTGCCGGCGACGGCGGCAGGCACGGTTCGCGCGAGCCGGGGCGGGGGTTTGGTCGGCCCCCGCCCGCTTCGCGTCTTTCGACCAACGACCAACAGGATCACGCATCATGGCGAAACTATCCTCGCTGCGCCGCGACATTGCCCGTATCACTGTGGGGGAATGGCTGCGTCTCTATATCGACATGGACCCGGACAAGGATGTCTGGGTTGAGGCCAAGGGCATCACGCAGCCGTTCCGGGATGAGGTCCAGCGCCGGATCAAGGAACTGGCCCAGAAATATGGCGGCGACCTTCGTAATGCCCCGCCGCAGGTGACGCGCAATGTCGATGTGGACATGTATTGCGAACGCCTGCTGACCAACGTGCGCGGCCTGGATGATGATGGCCGCCCGGTCAGTTTCGAGGAATTCTGCCAGCTGCTGCGCCAGGAAGAGTTTCTGGAATTGTGGCAGGCCACCCAGACCGCCGTTCAGCTGTACAGCGGCGTCAAGGTGGAGGATGCGAAGGCCGCCGCAAAAAACTGAGTGACGCCCTGCGCTCCCACCTGGAGCGCAGGGCGGAAGCCCGCCAGGATCTGCTGGACCTGGCGGGCGAGGAAGAGGAGGCCGCCGCGTTCGTGCAGGAGATGCTGGGCGATGCCGAGCCCGTCATGCTGCCGGATGAGTTGCTGGAATGGATTTGGCGGGCCTGGCACAGGCTGGACCCTGAACGCAGCTGGCAGGCTGGCGGGATGGGGCCCAGCCACCCCTGCGGCATCCCGTGGACGGCGGTGGAGCGATGGGCCCGCCACCATCATCTTGATGATGAGGCATTCCAGTTGCTGGATGACTGCATCGTGGAGATGGACAAGGTCTATTGCGCCTGGTGGCGGGAGCAGGTGAAGGAGGCGACGCAGAAGCCGGCGGCTGCCGAATGATGCACGAAAACTGAAAATCAGACGGGGTGCGGCAGTGTGCGGCTTTCGGCACTGTATGCGTGCGCATGCCTTCGGCCTGCCTTGATGCGGGCTCAGTATAGGTTTCTAGGAGGTCAGGGTTTCCTGGTCAGCCCGCGGACGAAGCGCTTGGGGGTAGGTCCGGCGGGGGCGTCGGTCATTTCGGGAGCGGCTTTCTGCTCAACGCCGCGTTCGATTCGTGACCGGGTCAGGGGTGAACCCTCCGGGGCGTCATCGTCCAGGCGGGCGTCGTAACCGATGCGATCCATGATGGTCATGAAGCCTTCTTCGGGCATCAGGCCATCGGCAACCAGGATGCGGAGCTGTTCGTAGAGCGCGTCGAACAGGATGCCGCGCTCAACAAGGCGTCTGATGGCTTCGGCGCGGGACGGGATGTCGTGGACTTGTCGGCGCCATTCGTCAAGTTGCTCGACGCCCCTCTGAGAGAGCCGCATTTCAAATCGCTCTGTGAGCTTGTCGACCATGTAACACCTCCACGACGGAAGTTACGTAATACCTATTGACCAGCGCATCAAATGAGATCATATCCGTAAACGTGAGTTACGTAATTAGTGGAGAATGAAATGGACAAGGATGGTCACTTCAATATGCGAACCGACAAGACCTTCATGGGGGCCGTGGACGAGTGGCGCGGCAAGCAGCGCCCCATCCCCAGTCGCGCGGAGAGCATTCGGGAACTCGTCAAGTTGGGGTTAACCGCCTACCAAGCCCAGGCGGCCAGCGATGCGGCGGCCTGAAATGCAAAACGCCACCGGGGTCGAGTTTGGCGACCACCCCGATGGCGTTCTGAAAGACTTTCCAACCTGAAAGGATCGAAAATGTCGATCAGCAATATGGGCCATCCGGTGCCGGATGGCAACCGTAACATCATGATGGTTGCCGGCGCTCAAACGATGAGCAGCCGGGAGATCGCGGAATTGACCGGCAAGGAGCACGACAATGTGCGCCGGGACATCAAGAATATGGCCGAGACACTTTCCCTCACTTTTGAGGAAAAGGTCGAACCGTCATCTGGCGGCCGGCCGTCCAAGGTCTACATGCTAACTAAGCGTGAAACCCTGATTCTGGTGTCCGGCTATAGCGTTGATCTTCGCGCCAGGATCATCGACCGGTGGCAGGAACTGGAAGCCAAACAGACATCTCCCGCCATCGATCCGATGCAGGTCCTGAATGACCCGGCGGCGATGCGGGGCCTGTTGCTGACCTATTCGGAAAAGGTGCTGACCCTGCAGGCGGAGGTGACAGCCATGGCTCCGGACGTGGCGGCGTACAAACGGATCGCCAATACCGAAGGGCTGTTGAACCTGACGGAGGCGGCGAAGGTCCTGGGTCAGCAGCCCAAGGCCTTCAATCGTTGGCTGTCGGCCAACCGCTATGTCTATCGCCGTCCGGGAGGCAACCTTCTGGCCTATCAGGACCGGATTCAGAGTGGGTACCTGGAACATAAGATGGTGCTGTACCAGAAGTCGGACGGCAGCGATGGATCGCGGGATCAGGTGATGGTCACCCGTCGGGGGTTGAGCCATTTTGCCAAGAAGCTTGGCGTGGCGCTGCCTGACGATCTGTTCGGCCACAGCGTCGCTGCGGAGTGAAGCCATGACGATCAACCGACGTGACCTGTTGGGCAAGACCCTGGCGGGCGTGGCAACGGCTGGCCTAGCATTGCCGGCTGCCGCTGTCGCCCAGCACCCCGACGCCGCCTTGCTGGAGGCGTTCGACGGATATGTCCGGGCCAACCGGATGTTTCAGTACGCGACGGAGGAATTGCTGCCCAATGGCGGCAAGGATGCCGATCATGAACCGTTCTATGCGGCAATTGATCACTACGCGGACCTTCTGGTGGCGGCAGAGGCCCGCACGGTGGACGGCCTGCGGGTTCAGGTCCGTTACATCTTCGCGCAACATATCGGATCAATAGACGCCTTCAATGCCGTCATCTATGGCCAGCCGCCAACGCCGGCCCTTCTGGATGACATCGGGGAAAATGTCTGGACCCGCATGTTGTGGAACATCGCGAACGGCGGACTGCCTATTGGGAAGGGGATTTGATCATGAGCAATGTGATCCCGTTTGATTTCGAAGGCGGCAAAGTCCGTGTCGTGATGCGCGACGGGGAGCCGTGGTTTGTTCTGGCCGATGTATGCCGGGTGCTGGAGATTGAGAACTCCCGTCAAGCGGCTTCGCGGCTGGACGATGACGAAAAGGATACCGTCATTAATAATGACGGTATCGCGGCAGCCCAGGTGCAGCAGTTCACTATCATCAATGAATCCGGGCTTTACTCGCTGGTCCTGACCAGCCGCAAGCCGGAAGCAAAGCGGTTTCGCAAGTGGGTGACGGGCACCGTCCTGCCATCCATTCGCAAGACGGGCCGCTTCATCGCCGACCATGAGGGCGTTCCCGTCACGGTCACGGACAATCTGCCTAACCGCCCGCTGTCGACGCGCGAAATCAATTCCTTTGTCGGGCTGACCCGGCTGGTTGCCGATCTGGCCGGCACGGCGGAGGCGCTGGCACTGTATCATCGCCTTCCGCTGCCGAAGGTGCAGACATTGCAGCCGGCGGCATCGCTGGGCCGCCCGGACCTGGACGGTGATGCCTGTCTTCGCCATCTGCTGTCCATCCGGGTGTCGCGGTCGCGCCTGACCGTCGCGGACATGCTGAAGCTGTCGCGCACCGATCTGATGACTCGGTCACGGATGGCGGCAACCGGCATGCTGGTCTCTCCGCCCAACTTGGGAACGGTCGTGGCTGTCGCCTGCGATCACCCGCGGCTGAAGCGGGTGTTCCACGGCACGGCCTGGGCCGATAACTGGCGGTCAGCGCTGATGCTGTTACCCGGTGCGATGCCGTCACCGTCCCTTGTCGGTTTCCACGACAAGGGACGGACGGCCGTTCTGATCCCCTGGGGTGTAATAGCCGGGTTCATGGAGATGCGGGAGGTGGCTTAGCTGCGCCTCGCGGAGCTAAGAATTGAAGATGGGCATCAGAAGCTGTCAGCGTCGCGTTTCGCTTGCTCACGGTTTTTTTCGCTTCTGGCGCGCAATGCGCCGGGAGGGAGATATTTTAGGGACCCTTCATCGTGAGTAAAACTGGGAAACTGCATAATGATTTCAACCTCTGGCCTAACCCAAATCCACTGGGTCGCCGGCACTGGTATCCCACCCTCAAGAAGTTCTTCAATCTGAAAGGTAGCAGGTTCGCCGTACTTAATTGTCACAGCCTCGCGCGCTCTTTCAAATCTAGCAGCATGGAAAGAAACATCAATTTCATTCAATTTGTCTTCCGTAAAGAAGTACAGCACCCTCGAAGCGAGCAAACTACCTATCTCTACATATGATTCTGAGCAAAAATCTGTCTTACCGTAAACTTGGCACTCGACTTTACGGGTCTTCTTGAGGGTGGGCTTTTCTATGCCAAAGGTTACACCCCTAAAGGTAAAATCGTCTTTGGGGAGTTGAGCGGAGCTGCTACATGCCAGCAAGCATGAACCTACAATAGCGAGCGAAAGAAACGGTCTGAACATACTACCCTCCCTTTGGAATCTGAGGGGAGGTTATCATTTGTGATCACAAGTAAACAGGGCGCCCGGCCACAAGCCGAGGCGCCCTTTTCCATGGAGCGGCGCGTGGCCCAGATCGCCTTCCGCCGCGAGGTGGAGCTATTCATTTCCGAGGCGCTGACCCCGCAGGCGCGGTCGGCCCACCTGGCCCAAGGTGCGCGACAGATTCTGGCCGATATGATCGCCAGCGGTGAAGGCAGCCGGCACCATAAGCGGATCGTGGATGGGGTGGCTGATGCGTCGGAGGATACCGTCAAGCCGGAAGGCCTGATCGTGTACCGGTTCAGCCATTGGGCCACTGTGTGTCAGTTCGCCATCAGCTTCCTGACCGCGCGGGCGCCGGAGCGTACCGGCCGCTACCGGGAGAGTTTCTTCTTCGGTTTCTTCACGGGCGAGGATCAGGCCCGCGCGCGGTTTGTGCCCTGGCGCGATGTTGTGCCGTCCGCGGTCACATCCGATGTCACCAAGGTGATGATCGGCAATTTTCAGCCCTACAGCCGTAAGGTCGATGTCCAGGTGGTGGGCCGCCGCCCCATCCAGTTCAGTGTGGCGCCGGACATGTTTGCCGATGCCGCCCGCCAGATCAATTCCCGGTTCGCCGGCATCGTGTCCGCGCGCCGACAGTACAGCGTCGACCTGGGGTCACGCCGGTACATCGCCGAGACGGGCACGCGGGCCGGAAAGCCCGTCGAGTCCCCCGCCCTGATCATTACGCAGGAGCGGTGATCATGGCCAATTTACAGAATATCGCCCGCGAAGCCCGCATTCGCGGCGCCTATGACAGCAACATCGCCGGCGCCGCAGAGAAGGACGCAGCGGCCCTGCGGAACATGGCCGGCGCCGCCGATGTTGCGGCGGCATCAGGGGAAAAACTGGCCGCCAGCATGCGGGTCAGTGACGAAGCCCTGCGCCGCGCCGACCCCAGCTTTGACAAGATCAACCGCAAGCTGGACGAAAACATCCGCCTGACCCAGGCCAAGCGGCGGGCGGATGCGGAGTATGAGCGGACGGCAGCCGAGTTGCGCCGCGAGATGGAGGATGGAAGGCGCAGCGAAGAAGAGGGCAGCGAGCTGATCCGCCGCGCCGGCATTGTGCGGGAGCAGGCCATTGCCAAGGCGGAGAAGGCGGCGGAGCAGATGCGCCGGACCTTCGCCCAGAGTGGCGTCGCCATCGCGCAAAGTGCCGACAGTGTTGAAGCCTATCTGAACCTTCTGGGTCGCCTCGATCCGTTCGTCGGGCAGCAGCAGCGGTACAATCAGGAACTGATCAGCGCGGAAGCCATCCTTCAGGCCGTCAATGCCGGGGAGCGTGAACGCTTTCAGGTTTTCAGGGCGCTGGCCGATCAGTATGACCCCGCCACCCAGGCGGTGAACCGGCACATCGCGGCCCTGGATGCCGAGGCGGCAGCACAGCGGCGCGCCCTTGATGCCGCCGACGCGGCCCTGGCCCAGAAGGCCATCGCCGCCCGCCAGGATATGGCCCAGACAAGGTTCAGCAGCTTCATGGGGGTGGGTGCGGCCCCGTCGGTCGGTGCCGCCGCTTCTGCCGATGCCTTTGCCAAGTTGTTCCAGGCCCAGGATTGGCAGGCCATGCTGATCGCCGAAGACCAGGCGCAGCGGGAACGTATCCAGCAGACCAAGCGTAATGTCGCGCTCAACTGGCAAGCCATGCTGGAGGCCGAACGGCAAGGTGCCGCCGAAGCGGAAATGCAGCTGGCCCGCAACTGGCAGGCCATGCTGGCCGTTGAGGAAATGGCTCAGGCCGAACGTCTGGCCCTGAAGAAAGCGGCTGCGCCCAAGGCCTATGAAACGCTGGTCGACAGTTTTGATCAGGATGCCAGTGCGGCGCGCCGCTATACCGCCGCCCTGACCGAACTGCGCGAAACGGCGGCCCTTGCCGGCATCTCTGCCGAACGTCTGGCCGCGGATGAAGCCCGGCTGGCGGCGGCAATGTCGCCGGCTGTCCGGTCGGCGGAACAGGCCGCCCAGGCCTACCGCGACCTGCGCGCCAGCATGGATCCTGTCATCGCATCCCAGCAGCGTTATCAGGCGGCCCTGTCCGCGATGCAGGCCGGTCACCGCGCCCTGGGCATCACGGGTGCGCAGGCGGCGGCGGAGATTGCCCAGCTTCAGCGGCATATGGGTGTGACGGGCCGGGGTATGGGGCTTGCGGCCAATGAGGCCGGTATGCTGGCGCAGCAAATCCAGGATATTGGCGTCTCTGTTGCAGGCGGACAGAACCCGTTCCTGGTCTTGACGCAGCAGGTGCCACAGGCGGCCTATGCCGTTGGCGGCTTTGGCCGCTTGATGGCATTGCTGGTCAGTCCGGTGGCGCTGGTGGCGGCGGGCGTCCTGGCCGTCGGGGCCGCGCTGGCCGTTGTTACGATACGGTTTGCCGATATCCAGGGTCAGGCGCGGCGGTACAATGCCGAACTGAAGGCCCTCAACCCTGAACTGGACGTCACCGCAGAGCGGTTGCGGGAGATGGAATTCTCCATCGCCAACCAGCGCGGCACCAGCCGTGAACCGGTGCGCAGCACGCTTTCGGCCATCGTCGCCAACCGCAATATCCGGTCGCCCGAACTGGCGCAGCAGCTGGCGGGCGTGTCGCAGGACATGTCGGCCGTCCTGGGCCAGGATGCCAGCGCCTGGGGTAAGCGCCTGGCAGATGCCTTTGGGCAAGGTGCCGCTGGCGTGCGACGCCTGGACGAAGAACTGGGCTTCCTGTCCGCCGAACAGGCGGCGTCTATCACCATGATGGAGCGGCAGGGGGATCGCGCAAGGGCGTTGTCCGTGGCATTGGGCGCTCTTGAGGCAAGGTTCGGCGGCGCGTCAAAGGCTATAAAAAGTGAGTTTGGAACAGCGATGGCTGAGATGGGCTCAGCATGGGATCGCTTCTTAGAGGGTCTGTTTGATGATGACGTTATGCGCAGGGCTGCAAATGTTGCCTCCTTGATTACCAGCGCAGTCAAGGGAATCACACCCGGCACTGTGGCGGAGTCCCAACAGGCGCAAAATTCTGCCGACGTCATTTCACTGAACGAACAGATTATCCGTCAGTACGGACAGATTGATCGCCTGCGCCGCGAAATGAGCGGCAACCCCTTAATTTCCCAGGGTGACATCGACAGGGAGTTCCGCGTCCTTTCGTCGATGTCGTCTGCGTTGCAAAGGATACTGGATCAACGCCGGCGAGCATCCGTCGAAGGCTCCGTTGGCGTTTCGTCAACGGCGGAACAAAAACGACTGAGCGACGCCAGTCGAGAGCTTGAAGACTACAAAGAAACACTCGCTGGCGTCGGCGTGCAGCAGCGCATCGCGCAGGCGGGTGCGGCGGCCTTCAATGCGGAGCTTCGCGCCGGCGGCACGCAGGCATCCGCGCAGAATGCCCGCCTGCGTGAAGAGGAGCGCGCATGGGCTGACCTTAATGACAGCGTGCAGGAGGCCGCGGAGGCGGCGAAGAATGCCCTGCCCGGCCTGGCGCTGATCGCCCGCGCGCAGGGCGGCACGGTGCAGCAACAGGACGCCGCCGCCCGCACGGCCCGGCTTTATGCCGAGGCCATGGACAAATACGGGGAAAGTGTCGCCGCTGCCGTTATGGCCGGAAAGCCCCTGCCCGATGATCTGGCCAAACTGGCCGCTGCATGGCAGGCCGCCGACATCCAGAGACGGACGGGCGAGTTGAACGCCATGGCCGCCGCATCCAAGCGGGCGGCAGAACAGGCCATGGCCATCGGTGCCGCCTATATGGTCAGTGCCGCCGACGGCGTGCGCGCGGCGGCGATGCAGCAGGCGGCCAATGACAGCGTCACCACCGGTGTGAATGCGACCGTCCGGGCCCGGCAGATACTGACCAGCCAGACCGCCGACATGATCGCGCGCGGCGGTGAGGCGGTGGCGCAGGCCCGCGCAGAGGCCGCCGCACAGGAGGGGCTGGCCAGTGCCGCCGCCGGCACCACCGAAGGGCTGATGAAGGCCCAACTGGCCGGCAAGGTGGCGGCCGCCACCCAGGCTTATCGCACGCAGCTTCTGGTCGCCGAAGGTGAGCAGGCGGAAAGCCTGACGAAGATCATCAATGGGCTGACCGAAGCCACGCTGCGCCAAGCCGCAGCGGATCGCGAAGCATCGGTAGCGCTGGCGGCCAAGGACGGCGAAAGGGAACTGTCACGCCTGCGCGAACAGAACGCGCTGATGGGTCGCATCACGGGCGGTGGCCGCGACAGCCTTTCTGCCCGGTTTGAACTGGATGCGAAAACCAGCCAATGGCGGATCGATGATGAGATACGCGCCCTGGAGGACAGTCTGCGGGGCGCCAATGGCGAAATCAGCGCCACCAACCAGCAGCTGATCGAGAATACCCGCGCCCAGAAGGTGCGGCGCGCTGAACTGGAAAAGGAGATCGAAGTAATTGACTCCGCCGAGACGGCGGCGATGGCCCTGGGCAATATCGGCACCCGTATACTTGCGGGTGACTGGGCCAGCGTCGCCGAAGGTGTCGGTGAATTCATGACAAAATTTCGTCACCTTCAAAGGACTGCAGGATCAGCTGCGGCGGCGTTCGCCGATCTTGGCAAGGCGTTGTTGAACAGCGCAGAGGCCGGCAACACGTTGGGCAGCTTGGTCGCCGAGCTGTTTGGCGGTCGCAGCGAGGCCCAGAACCGTAATGCGCAGATCGGCAGCACCGTCGCTACCACCATCGGCGACTTCTTCGGTGTGCCGAAGGGCATCAGCAGCTTTGTCGGCAACATCGTCGGCGGGCTGTTTGGCCCTGGCAAAAGCGACAGCACTGCCGGCGTCGACATCTACACCCGCAATGACCGGGTGGTGAACTTCGACACGTCGGCAAATAAGCAGGACAGCGGCAACATGTCGGCGCGCGACGCGCTGGCGCAGTCGGTCAACCAGTTCTCCAATCTTCTGACCGAGATGACGGGCGGGTCCCTGGCCGAAAAGATCGCCATTGAGGTCGGTTCTCGCGATGGCAATCGCTGGCGCGTCTTTGGCGCAGACGGGAACATGGCAGCCAGCGGTACGACGGCGGTCGGCGACATCGAGGGCACCCTGTCACAGGTTCTGTCTGCGATCACCAATACGCTGACCGGTGTTGATGAAACCCTGAAGGCGCGGCTTCAAGCGGTGGATTTCAGCAATCTCACCCGCGCCGAAGGCGACGTGAATTTCGTCCTGGCCTATGACACCGCCATCCAGAAGCTGAACGGCACGCTGGAAGGCGGCAGCGAAGACGTGGAGACGGCCCGCAAGAACGTCATCGACATGCGCAATTATGTCCGTGACTTCGCGGATCAGGCGGGGCGGCTGGGATATGATGCGGGCGTCACTGCCGATGCCTTGCGTTCCTATGTGGAGCGGTTTGCAGGCATCGGCGGGGCTGTCCCGCAGATGACTGAGGTGGAGACACAGGTTGCGGCCCTGCAGGCTGCATTCGCCGAGCTGGCGCCGGTGCTACAATTGGTCGGGTATAGCGCCGCCGATGCAGCCGCTGCCGTGCAGCAGGCGCAGGCCAGCCGGCTGGCGTCCATGCGCGCCGATGTCTCCAGCGCCCAGGATCGCCGCTATAATGAACTGGTTGGCAACACCTATATTAACGATATCCGCGACCTGATCGCGCAGCGTGACACGGATATTCGCGATGCCCTGGCCGTCGGTCTGTCGGATGCGGGTGCCCAGCGCAATTTCGGTGCGGCGCTGTCAGGCGTTCTGGGTGGGGGCCTGCGGGCCGATCAGTTGCAGGAAGCCCTCCGTCTGTTCGGCGATATCCCGGCCGTTGCGAATGCCGCCAATGCGGCCCTTTCCGCCCTGAATAACGGTGTGGAAGAAACGGCGGATGTGGCGCGGAGCGCCGCCGATATCGCCAATGAACGCGCCAGCCTGGAACGACAGCTTCTGGAGATGCAGGGCGACACCGTGGCTTTGCGCGCCCGTGACCTTGCGGGCCTTGATGCCAGCAACAGGGCCATCCAGCAGCAGATATGGGCGCTGGGTGACCAGAAGGCCGCCGCCGAGGCAGCAGCGGCGGCGGCAGAGCGGGAGGCCGATGTCACGCGGACGCTGGCCAGCCGGGTTGCGACCCTGGCCGACGCCGGTCTGCCCGATTCATCAATCCGGGATTTGCAGCGCCGCCAGCAGGAGGAATTCCGACTGGCCCAGGTCAGCGGATACACGGCAGACCAGTTGCGGGTGCTGTCCGATGTTCTGGCGGTGGAGATGACCCGTGCCGTGGCGGACCTGAACAATCAGACCGCGATCATGTCGGAGGGATTGCAGGTCCGTCTGCTGCGTGCCCAGGCATCGAACCCGCTACTGGAGGATGCGGCCCGCAGCGCACTGGAGGCGCAGGCGACCCAGATTGAGCGCACGCGCGAACTGGCATCGGCGGCGAACGATAATGTCCGCGCCATGCTGACCGCCACCTATGCGGCGGAGGATCTGGCCAGGGCCAATCAGGTGCAGGCAGAGGCAGCAGCAGAGGCGGCCCGGCAGGCAGAGGACGCGGCATCGGCCCTGGATCGCATCCGGGGCATGGGGGGCAGCATTCGCGACTGGGTCAATCAGGCCCGGTCTGGCGGGATTGAGAACTATCTGTCGCCGGCAGAACAACTGCTCAATGCCCGCAACCAGTTCAATGCCCAGCTGGGGCTGGCGCAGCGTAATGATCAGACGGCCCTGGGGTCGATCACCAGCTATGCCCAGCGATATAGCGATGCCCTGCTGGCCAATGGCGCCACTGGCACTGATACGGATGCCCAGATCCGGGCGGTGCTGGCGCAGTTGGAAAGCCTGCCGGCCGTGCAGAGCTTTGACGCGCAGCAGATCAATCTGCTGACCCAGATCCGGGACGAGACAATTACCAACCGGGGTGCCTTTGCCGCAGCGGTGTCCGGCATTTCCACAGGAGCATCGGCAGCGCAGATTGCGGCTGCGCTGGCCCCGTACTTCAACAATCTGGATGGCAACCTGGATGGAATGATCAGCCTCCAGGAATTCAAGGCCGCCATCGCGCCGCTGGCCACCGATGCCGCCGCCGTCACATGGTTCAGGGAGCTGGACGCCAACGGCGACGGCATGCTGTCCCGTCAGGAGGCGACAACGCGCGCCGCGTCCAGCCTGTCGGGCGGCGGCGGCGGCACATTGCAGGCGATTTCCGACCTGACCTATGCCGGCAACCGCGACCGCATCACCATCGGCGATGCTATCGTGCGCCAGTTGGGCGCTTTGGGGTCCATCATCGCCGACGGCAACACGCGGCTTTCCAACCTGCATACCTGGCAGGCCAGTGTCTGGAGCGTGCAGGCGCAGCTGTTGGACAAGACGAAGTACAACACAGCGGAAACAGCCAAGAAGCTGGGCGGTGGCTATGCCTATGCTGGCGGCACCGATTACCACCCTGTCGATGGTTGGGCTACGGTGGGCGAGC
This sequence comes from Niveispirillum sp. FG156, assembly GCF_057809555.1. Taxonomy (NCBI): domain Bacteria; kingdom Pseudomonadati; phylum Pseudomonadota; class Alphaproteobacteria; order Rhodospirillales; family Azospirillaceae; genus Niveispirillum; species Niveispirillum sp. FG156. Next base: position 67,538 of record NZ_JBMDKE010000038.1, read on the forward strand.
GCGGCGCCGAACTGGTCTATCTGCCGCAGGGTGCGCAGGTCTATACCCGCGAACAGCGCATGGACATGCTGGGCGCGGGGCGCAGCGGCGCGCGGTCGTTGATGGTGCCGGCGCCCATGCCGGCCAACCGCAATGGGGGCGACACACGGCAGCTGGAGGAGCAGGCCCGCCGCCAGAATGCGCTGCTGGCGGAGCAGAACCGGTTGCTGGCGGAGCAGAACCGGCTGCTGCGCAGCCAGGGCGGCACGCTGGACGATATTGCCGACAGCAATGAACGTATGGCCGCCAATGAGCGGCCCCGTGCGGTGGTTGGGCGGCGCGGGGCCGCCACCGGGGGGTGAACCA
>NZ_JBMDKE010000039.1:0-66994 GCF_057809555.1 Niveispirillum sp. FG156
AACCCATTGAAACTCATAGATTGCCTCCCCGGCGAAGGCCGGGGCCCAGGGGCCAAGCGCCCGACCTATCAGCAGCGTCGATCAACGCAGCTTCGAGGTTTGAGCCTGTGACCCCTAGGCCCCGGCCTTCGCCGGGGAGGCAGATTTTCTTAATCTCAACAGTCCATAGGCAAAAGAAAAAGGGCGCTCCCACCTGGGGAACGCCCTTTCTCCGTACTGAGCCCGGCGAACCGGGGCCAAGCGTGATTAGCGCTTGGAGAACTGGAAGCTGCGGCGGGCCTTGGCCTTACCGTACTTCTTACGCTCGACCACGCGGCTGTCGCGGGTCAGCAGGCCAGCGGCCTTCAGCGGCGGACGCAGGCCCGGCTCGAAGTAGGTCAGGGCCTTGGAGATGCCGTGACGCAGCGCACCGGCCTGGCCCGACAGACCACCACCGGAAACGGTGGCGACGATGTCGAACTGCTCAATGCGGCTGGTGATCTGGAACGGCTGGTTGATCATCATGCGCAGCACGGGGCGGGCGAAATAAACCGCCAGCTCACGGCCATTCACGGTGATCTTGCCGGTGCCGGGCTTCACCCAGACGCGGGCGACGGCGTTCTTGCGCTTGCCGGTGGCATAGGCGCGGCCGAAAGCGTCGAGCTTGGGCTCAACCGGACCGGCCGGGTCAGCGGCAACGGAGGCGGCGGCAGCGCCGGCCTTCAGGTCAGCGAGGCTGTTGATCGTGGCCATTTATCAGGCGCTCCGCTTGTTCTTGGCGTTCTTGGCGGCGAGGTCCAGCACCACCGGCGACTGCGCGGCGTGCGGATGCTCGGCACCAGCGTAAACGCGCAGGTTGCCCATCTGGCGGCGGCCCAGCGGGCTGCGCTTGATCATGCGTTCAACGGCCTTGATGACGACGCGCTCGGGGAAGCGGCCATCCAGGATCTGACCGGCGGAACGGCCCTTGATGCCGCCCGGGAAGCCGGTGTGCCAGTAGAACATGGCATCGTTCCGCTTGTTGCCGGTCAGGGCAACCTTGTCGGCATTGATGACGATGACATTGTCACCGCAATCCAGGAACGGGGTATAGGTGGGCTTGGTCTTGCCGCGCAGGATCAGGGCGATCTGGCTGGCGAGACGACCCAGGACAACGCCTTCCGCATCGATCAGAATCCAGTTCTTCTCGATCTCGGACGGCTTCAGGTTAAAGGTCTTCATCAGAGCACTCGGGCTTATACGGATGAAGGCGCCAACCACCGGGCTGGCACCGAAGCGAATGGTGATGTACCGCCCATCCCCCGCCGTCGCAAGCAAAAAATGCAGCAGATGCAAGGGTCTGTAAAACGGTATTATAATACCGTATCCACAAACACTTTGATTTTATTGAGAAAATTCCCACCGTTCGAAGGTGCCTTGTGCCCGGAAGTCGTTGCCATGACGCGGTGACATGGGGTGGATGCGTAGGAACAAGCGGGCGGGCGATGATGTTCATCCTTCATCCGCCACTTACGATGGAGAAGATTATGTCGATCGCCTATGCCAAGGCCGGAATTGCCGCCCTGACCCTGACCTTCACCCTGGCCGCGTGCGGCAGCAACATGCAGGAACGCGCCGCCAGTGGCGCCCTGATCGGTGCTGGTGCCGGTGCCGTGCTGGGAGGCAGCCTTGGCAGCGCCGCCTTGGGCGGGCTGGCCGGTGCGGGGGCCGGTGCCGTGGTGAACGAGGTGCAGAAGGACAAGCAGAAGAAGCGCAAGCCGTGACGTTGGTTGGCGGGCGCTTCTAATGCTCAAAGGCCGCCGGGATCGCTCCCGGCGGCCTTTTTACACAGGACGAAGCCCCCAGGCCCTTACTTCAGGCCCAGTTCCTTCACGATATGCTGTGCGCCATAAACATTGCGCAGCGCCTCGGACATGCCGCGCACATCGACCATGACGGTGCGGTTGCGCTTGGGCTCATAGCCGTAATCGCCCGACAGGCTGTGGATATTGCCGTCGAAGACCAGGCCGATCACCTCGCCCTTGGAATTGATGGCGGCGGAGCCGGAATTGCCGCCGATAATGTCGTTGGTGGAGACGGCATTATAGGGCGTCGCCATGTTGACCTTGCCCTTCGCCTCGTCCCAGCTCTTGGCCATGTCGAACGGGAAGGCGCCGGTGTTGCGCTCATACAGGCCACCGATGGTGGTGTAGGGCTTGACCTCGGTGCCATCCAGCTCCGTCCAGCCCTGCATCTTGCCATAGGACAGGCGCAGCGACAGGGTGGCGTCGGGATAGACGCTGTCGCCATACAGGGCGAAGCGGGCCTTGGCGATGCGGGCCTGGGCCTGTTCGACCACGGCGTCCACTTCCTCTTCCACCGACTTGCGGGCCGCGCGGGCGGCGGCGTCCACCACCTTCATCAGCTTGATCATCGGATCGTCAGAGGCATCGACGGCAGCCTTGCCACCCTCGAACAGGCGTAGGCGCTCCGCCGGATCACCCAGCTTGCTGCCCTTCACGGCGGCGGCTGCCACCTGATCGGGCGACTGCTTGCCCAGCACAGCCTTGACCAGCGCGTCATCGGGGCCGAACTGCTCGCGGAACTTGGTCAGCGAGAAGGTCAGCAGGGCAATCTCCAGGTCCGTATGGACCGGGGCCGGGTTGGACAGGCGCTGCTTCAGGCCCGGCAGGCGGCTGTCGCCATATTCGCGCAGACGCTGGCCCGACGGCAGCAGGCGTTCATCCCCGGCGCGCAGCACCAGACGGGCATTCATGGCCAGCACGCTGTCGAAGGCGCGCATGCGCTCCAGATGGATCAGGCGCTGATACAGTTGGACGTAGCGACCTTGCGCCTTTTCGACCTGTTCGAACGCGTCGCCGACCTGGGCGGCCAGCTTCGGGTCGGCGGATATCTTGGCGCGCAGCTCCTGCTCCGCCTTCACCTTGGCGCCGAAGAACTCCTTGTCGGCCAGCGCCATCTGGCGGCCCTTCCAGACCTTGATGGAATTCTCGATGCTGTTCAGGTCGTCAAAGGCCTCGCGGTTGCGGTCGGCATTCTCGCGACCGAACTCGATCAGGCGGCCACGGCGTTCCTGTGCCCAGAACAGGAAGGAGGGGGCGACATTGTCACGCACGAATTCCAGCTCGGCGATGGTGCGCAGACGGCTGGTGGAACCGGGATTGCCGATGACGAAGCTGGCATCGCCTTCCTTGCTGCCCTCGGTCGACCATTTGAAATGGTTGGGGCTCTTGATCGGCTTGCCATCCTCGTAAACGCGCAGCAGCGACATGTCGAGGGCATAGCGCGGGAAGTTGAAATTGTCGGGATCGCCGCCGAAGGAGGCCGCTGCGGCCTCCGGCGCGAAGGCCAGACGCACATCCTGATAGCGCTTGTACTTGTAAAGGTTATAGCGACCGCCCTGATACAAGGTCACGGCATCGCAGCGCAGCTTGGCATCGCCATTGGCGCAGTTCTTTTCGATATCGGCCAGAACGGTGCGGCGGGCATTGGCGAAGTCCTGGCCGGTCTTGCCGGCGGTGGCGGCTTCGACCTGGGCGGTGACGTCGGTGATCTCAACCAGCTGGTTGATCTCGATCCCGGCGCAGCTCTTTTCTTCGGGGCGGGTCTTGGCCAGGAAGCCGTCAGCCTGATAATCCTTGTCGGCGGAAGACAGTTCGGCGATGCAGTCGGCGACGCAATGATGATTGGTCATCACCATGCCTTCGCCCGACACGAAGCTGCCGGAGCAGCCGCCGGCCAGACGCACATAGGACAGCTGCGCCTTCTTCAGCCATTTCGCGTCCGGCGTGAAGCCGGTTGCCTTGGCGATGGCCGCCGTCGGCACATTGTCGATGGTCCACATGCCTTCATCGGCGTGGGCCGCACCCACCAGCAGGGCGATGGCCGCAGCGGTCGATACCGCCAGCTTCACCGTCTTCACCATGTTCGTTCCCGTCCTTCGTTCCGCTTAAGCGCGTTTGTGTCCTGGATGCTGTAACCCACGGGCGCAGGCGCGCGCGCAGGTCAGGGGCGGCACCATGCGCCCAAGCCAAGGGGCCGGTCAACGACCGGATGGGGCCAGTTTACAGCGGTGGCATGGTACCGCAGCCCAGCCTGCTTTATCCGCGCTGTGGTGACATAGGGCGCGGACGCGCGCATGGGGGCGATGGCTGGGGCATTGTCACGGCGAAACCGATTCTGATGGAGAATGCCTGTGACCGCCGATGCTGTTGACCGTCGCCAACTGCTGGCTGGGATGGCCGTCGCAGGATTGTCTGTCGCGGGGCAGGGCGCTTTGGCGCAGGAGATGGGGGCGGTCCCCGCAGCAACGGTCGCCGGGGTGCAGCAGGACATGGCCCCCTGCCGTTTCGGCGTGATCCATTACCATTTCGTCAAACCGGCAAAGCCGACGGGCAAACTGCCGGTTCTGTGCTTTCACGCCTCGCCCGGATCGGGCCTGGGTTTCACCCGTTTCCTGCCGTTTCTGGGCACTGACCGGATGGTGATTGCCGCTGATAATCCGGGTTTCGGCCTGTCGGACCGTCCGCCACAGCCATCCACCATCGCCGATTTCGCTGGCGCGATGGGCGATCTGATGGATGCGCTGAACCTGAAGCAGGTGGATCTGGTCGGCAGCCATACCGGCTCCGCCACGGCGGTGGAACTGACGCGGCAGCGGTCGGGCGCGGTTCGGCGGCTGGTCCTGCATTCGGCTCCGCTGTTCACGCCGCAGGAAATTGCCGATTACAAGGTCCGCCTGGCCAGCAGCCATCCGGAAAGCCTGGATCAGGCCGCCACCCAGCTGCCCGACCTCTGGTCGAAATTCGCTCGCATGCGCAATGAGTTGGGCGACGATCTGGCCTGGAAGGTGTTCTGGGAAATGAACCGCGACCCGCTGCATCGCGGGTGGGGGCATGATGCGGCCTTTGCCTATGATTATGCCGGCGGGCTGAAACAGGTGCGGCAGCCCACCTTGATCCTGAACCCGCAGGAAAGCATGTCACCGGTCACGGCGCGGGCGCGTGGTATGGCTCCCAATATCCAGGTCATGGACCTGCCCTGGACCGGTGGCCTGTTCAGCCTCCATGCCCAGGATGTGGCCCCCCTGGTCCGCGCCCATCTGGACGCCTGACCAGGGCCGGGATCAGGCATTGGCGGCGCGGCGGCGCATGAAATCATCCAGGGCGCCGTTCATTTCCTTCAGCAAGGCCGCCACCATCGGGTCATTCTGGGCGTGGCGCCAGACCGCACCCATGCGCGGATGGTCGGCAAACATGTCGATTCCGCCAAAGGCCGGCAGGAACTTTTCCAGGAAGAAGCAGGCCGGCACCATGGCGCAGTCGGCCAGGGTGAAACGGTCGCCCATGCACCAGGGGCCGTCGATGAAGGTTTCCAGCCCGTCACGCCCGCGCTTCAGTTCGGCCAGCTTTTCCCCCACCAGACGCGCATCGCGGGTGGCGGGGTTCATCTGACCCAGCAGGCCCAGAAGGGCAGGCAGGATATAAAGATCGGCGGCCCGGCTGATGATGCGGGCGCGGGCGCGTTCCAGATCACTACCGGGCAGGATGGGCTTGTCGGGGAAGCGTTCGTCCAGGAATTCGCAGATCACCTCGGACTCGATAATGGTGGTCCCGCCCGCATCCAGGGCCGGCATCTTGCCATAGGGGTTGATGGCCAGATATTCGGGCGACTTCAGCCCGCCGCCCGGCGGCGGCACCACCGGGATGTCCAGCCCCTTGTACCGGATCGCCAGCAGGACCCGGGTGACATAGGGGCTGAGCACGACACCATAAAGCTTCATCTTCTCAATCTCCGGTCGCTCGCCCGTTCGGCCATCCGCCCCCTACATAGCGCGATGCGGCACGGGGGGGTAGGGGGCAATGGCCCACGCATGGCCATCACCCGCCACCTAGATCGGGTTCCAGCCCCCGATATGGCCATAGATGGCATCGCGCAATTCCTTGACCTGGGTGTTCAGTGTCCCTAGGGCCGTGGCGGGCTGGCCTGACGCGGTCAGCAGGGCGGTGCCCAGGCAGCCGGCCCTGGCGCGCAGGGTCCATCCCTGTTCGGTCAGGGCCACGATCACCTGCCGCTCATTCTCCGGATTGCGGGTCCGCACTACCAGACCCGCCACTTCCAGCCGTTTCAGCAGCGGCGTCAGCGTGCTGCTTTCCAGCGCCAGCCGGTCGGCGATGCCGCCAACGGTCTGGGCATCACCCTGCCACAGAACATTGAGAACCAGATACTGCGGATAGGTCAGGCCCAGCCCGTCCAGCAGGGGCTTGTAGGCGCGCTGGATAGCGATGCCTGCTGAATAGATCGCGTAGCAGAGCTGGTCATCCAGTGGCACCGGGCCTTTGGAATCTGTTGTCATCGTCCCCTCGCAGATCGTCCGGAAAGCGGACTTTCTGCTAAAATATATATCGCGATAAATTTCTCTGGACAAGGGGCTGGGTCATTGCTAGATAACAGTTATTGCGATAACAAATATCGCGGTTAGTTAAATCCAACCCCACAAACCCAACCCACGAACAAGGAGCAGACCGATGACCTTCAATATCCGCCGCCTCGCCGCCGCCCTCGCCATGGTCGCAAGCTTTACGGCTGCCGGGCACGCCACGGCGGCAGAGCCCGTCCGCAATGTCGTGCTGGTACATGGCGCCTTTGCCGATGGCTCTGGCTGGCGTGGCGTTTACGACCTGCTGACCGCCCGTGGTTACAAGGTCAGCGTCGTGCAGAACCCGTTGACGTCCTTTTCCGATGATGTCGCGGCGACGCGCCGTGTCCTGGCACGGCAGGATGGTCCCACGATCCTGGTCGGTCATTCCTATGGCGGTGCCGTCATCACCGAAGCGGGGGAGGACCCGAAGGTGGCGGGTCTGGTCTATGTCGCGGCGGTAGCGCCGGATGTAGGGCAGTCCACCGTCGATCAGCTGTCGCAAACGGCCCCCATGCCGGAATTCATTATTGAACCGCAGGCCGACGGCTTTGCCTTCGTCAATGGGCCGAAGTTCAAGGCCGGCTTCTCCGGTGATGTCAGCGATGCCGATGCCGCCTTCCTGCGCGATAGTCAGGTGCCGATTGCCATGGCCGCACTGAATGCCAAGGTGACCCAGGCTGCCTGGAAGAACCGGCCGAGCTGGGCCGTCATCCCCAACCAGGACGGCGCCATCAATCCGACCCTGCTGCGCTCCATTGCCAGGCGTATCGGTGCCACCGCACGGGAACTGGACGGTAGCCATGTGGTCTTCATTACGCAGCCGAAGGCGGTGGCCGACGTGATCGACAGCGCCGCCCAGTCCATCAAGCGCTGAACGGCAAGGAGGGGCGGGGCTCGCACGGCTCTGCCCCTTCCGTATGCTTGACCCCGGCCATGGCTTGCGGCCATCAAGGGATGGACCGTAACGCCGGGACATGATGCATGCGCGCCGCCACCGCCTTTTTCCTTGCCATCTTATCGGTGCTGTTGCCCGGTCTGGCCCAGGCCGCGTCGGTTCCGCCGGGCCTTTCCGCCGGTATTGCGGGTCCGGTCCTCACCTATGTGCATCTGTTCGGCCTGCTGGGTTTGGGCCTGTGGCTGGATATGCAGGGACGGGGAACGCCGGGGGCGGGGGCGGGATTGGCGCTGGCCGCCGGGATCATTGCGGGTCTGTTGACGCGGGCAGGCTTGCACCTGCCCTTCGCCGGGCTGGCGCTGGAGGCCTCGCTGATCGTGCTGGGCGGGTTGCTGGCGGCGACCTTTACCTTGCCGGCGGTGGTCGGTCTGGTGATGGCGGCGGCGGTGGGGGCCCTGCATGGGATCAGCCTGTCGCAATGGGGCGGGCCCGTTACGGGGAGCACCCTGTTCTGGCCCGGCATGTTGATGGGCTGTGTTCTGGTCCTGTCGTCGGGCGTGGGCCTGTCGGCCACCTTGTACCAGATCGGTGGGGGCAAGGCGTCGCGTGTGGCGGGTGGCGGCATCGCCCTGCTGGGCCTTTTGATGCTGTTGAATGTTTTGTGACAAAAACCGTTGGATATCGGCCACAGGACCCCGACTTTTGTCCTGGCCTATACCATTTCGTCCCCGTTCCGGTTGCGAACATTGTTCGGCAGGCGCACCATGGTATGGTCTTAAGCCACAAGGGAAAGGGCGCTTAGGCCATGCCCAATCCAGCCGAACCCCCGCAAGCCGTCCCGCCCGAAGCTGATACCAATCCTGGTTTCCTGCGACGACGCGACCTGTTGGCCGGTGGCTTGGCCCTGGCGGCGGTATCCGCCCTGCCGGGTCTGGCCCGCGCCGCATCCGAACAGGTGCGGTTTTTCCAGATCGGCACCGGCACCACCGGCGGCACCTATTTCCTGATCGGCGGCCTGCTGGCGAATGCCGTATCAAATCCGCCCGGTTCACGTCCCTGTGACCGGGGTGGTGCCTGTGGTGTGCCGGGACTGATCGTGGTGGCACAGGCGACATCGGGTGCGGTGGACAATATCGGCCTGATGCGTTCGCGCCGGCTGGAATCGGCACTGGTCCAGGCCGATATCGCGCATCTGGCCATGACCGGACAGGATCCGTTCCAGAAAACGGCCTATCCCGACCTGCGCGCCATCGCCAATCTTTACACCGAAACCATCCATCTGGTGACGCGTGCCGGCAGTGGGATCAAAAGCCCGGCCGACCTGAAGGGCAAGCGGGTGGCATTGGGAGAACAAGGGTCGGGCACGCTGGTGACGGCGCGCGCCCTGCTGGCCACCTATGGTCTGTCGGAAAAGACGGTGAAACCCTTCTATCTCAGCCCCGCCGCCGGCGGTGACCGGCTGGAGGCGGGGGAACTGGACGCCTTCCTGATCGTCGGCGGCTATCCGTTGCCGGCGGTTGCCGATCTGGCGCGGCGCCTGCCCATCGCCCTGGTGCCTTTCGATGATGCCCGCGCGGCGCAGTTGATGAAGCGCATGCCGCATTTCACGGAAACCCGCATCGATGCCGATACCTATGACGGCGTGCCTGCGACGCGCACGCTGGGCGTCGGGGGTGTCTGGGTGGTGCGCGGCGATCTGAAGCCGGAACTGGTGCATGATATCACGGCGGCACTCTGGAACGAACAGACGCGGTCGATGCTGGATAATGGGCACCCGCGCGGGAAGTCCATCCAACTGGCCACGGCCCTGTCGGCACTGCCCATTCCGCTGCATCCCGGTGCTGAACGGTTTTATCGGGCCAAGGGCATGATCAAGGGTGATGAACCTGCGCCTAAGATGCCGGCCACGCATTGAGGGCACGCGCGTCGTAAATTGTCCCGTCTGTCCATAGTTCGCTTTCCTGGGTTGACCGGAGGAAACATACAAAGATAACCTTCGTCCTGTTGGGTGCGGCGGGACAGGTGGCACATGGGACGGGTGATGGCAGGATGGCGGTGGCCGGCAGCCTTGTCCGGTACCTTGCTGGGCCGTTTTGTCGTGCGGCTTGCCGGATGGTCCATGCTGATCGTGCTGGCCCTGACGGCAATCGGCTATTCAACCATTTACGACCGGGAAGAACGGGAGGCGCTGGACAGCCTGAAGGCGCATCTGCTGGAACGTGGGCGCACGGAAAGCGCCATTTTTCAGCTTGCCGCCTCCAATATGGAGCTGTTTCGCGACCGTTTCCTGGCGCTCTATGCCGATCCTGCGATTCTGGCCGACCCGGACTTTGATACCTTCTTTGAACGCGGGGCCGATGGCGCCACGCGTCTGCGTCAGCAATATTTCGACGGTATGGTGGGGCCTGATGGTATCCGCCGGGCCGGCATGTCAGGTTTCATTGGTGCCAACCAGAAGGTTATTTCCGACGAACTGAAGCGTCGTCTTGTCCTGTCCTATCATCTTTCGGCGGATTATGGGGCGGCGTGGCAGAATCGCTTTATCAACACGACGATCAGTATGCCGGAAAACGCCATGATCATGTTCTGGCCTGCCTTCGCCTGGGGACGGGAGGTGGAGGCTGATCTGGATATGACGGCCTTCTCCGTCGTGCGGTCCACCATGTTCGCGGAGAACCCCGACCGTCATCCCGTCTGGACGCCGCTATATCATGACCATACCGCCAAGGCCTGGATGGTCAGCTATCAGTTGCCCATCGACTATCAGGGGAGGCATCTGATCAATGCCGGCCATGATGTGCTGGTCAATGATCTGATGGACCGGCTGATCACAGACCATCTGCCCGGATCGTACAATTTCGTCATGGCGGCGGACGGCCATCTGGTGGCGCATCCGCTGTGGATGGATCGGCTGCGCAAGGAATTGGCCACCATCAATCTGCAAAAGCTGGGGGATGAGGGCCTGCTGCGCACCCATGCCCTGATCCGCGACAGTGTGGAGCGGCGTAAAAGCGATCCTGGCCCCGATGAGAATGTCTGGATCGTCGATGATGTGGCCGACGATGCCTATCTGGCCGTCACGCGCCTGGATGGTCCCGACTGGTGGTTCGTGGCCCGTTATCCCAAGGCGCTGGTGGCGGCCAAGGCGCATCAGGCGGCCAGTGCCATCATGGCCATGGGCACCGCCTATTTCCTGGCCATGCTGGTTCTGGTCTTCGTCCTGCTGCGCCGGCAGGTGGCCGACCCGATCCTGCAATTGAAGAACGCGTCGGAGAAAGTGGCGGCGGGCGATTATGCCGCCGTCGCCGATGGCGAAACCCCGTTGCCGACGGCGACGCAGGACGAGATCGGCCTGCTGGCCCGCTCATTCCAGGACATGGCGGTGCGCGTGCGGGAGGCCAGCGACAGCCTGGCCGAACAGGTGGCGCTGCGTACCGAGGCGCTGGACGCCGCCAACAAGCAGCTGGAGGAATGGAGCCTGCACGACGCGTTGACAGGCGCCCATAACCGCCGCGCCTTCGATGCCGACCTGCGCAGCGTGTTCGATCTGGCGCAGCGTCAGGGTAAGGCCAGTTTCGCGTTGCTTATGGCCGATATTGACCATTTCCAGGCCTATAACAGCGCCTATGGCGAGGCGGCGGGCGACCAGATCCTGCGCACCCTGTTCCGGGTGCTGGCCCGGCAGGTGGGGCAGGGGGACCGGGTCTATCGCCATGGCGGCGCACGGGTGGCCATCATCCTGACCGAAACCGATCCGGTGGCGCTGGAGGCGCGGGTACGGGCCTTGCTGGACGATGTAGCTTCGCTGGCCTTGCCGCACCAGAAAAGTCCACACGGCATCGTGACCTTGTCGGCGGGATTGGCCCGTTTCAAGCCGGACATGGCAGGTCCCGCCGACATGGCGCGCCTGGCCGATGACCGGCTGGCGGCGGCGCGGGCCGGGGGCCATAACCGGCTAGTGGCGTAGGATCAGGCCTCCTGCGCCGCCGTCTTCTCCACCGCCGCCTCTTCGCTGCGGCGGCGGGTCAGTCGGGATAGAGACAGGCTGAAGATCGTCATCAGGATGGCGCAGAAGATGGCGGACCAGATGACCTTTGCCAGCGATGGGTTGTTGAGGTTGAAATAGGCCAGCTGCCCGATATTCAGCAGAACAACGCCACGCAGCATCCATTCGACATTGATTCTGGACAGGATATAGGCTCCGAACGGCGCCATGAACAACACCACCGGATAGGCGCAAAGCCAGGTACGTACCTGATATTCCGTCAGGCCGGCATCATGGAAATGTCGGTAGGCATAACCAAGGATGGATATTGCGGCCATCAGGATGATGGACATATGCGTAGCCACCTTTTCCTTCATGCGGAACCGGGTGACCAGCAGGGTATAGATCACGATATCGGCGCCGGTGCCGAACAGGCTGGCGCATAGGCCACCCACGATCAGCACCAGACCCAGCAGCGCATGATCCCGCCAGCCCGCCGTTTCCAGGCGGGGCCGGTCACCGCGATGGTCGCTCCAGACATAGGCGATGGCGAAGGTGGTGATCAGGCTGAGGAACAGGGCCTGGATGATATAGACGGGCAGCGACTGCAACAGCAGCATGCCGGCCATAAAACCCACAAAACAGACCGGGATGAAGGCCAGCAGGGGCTTGTAGTCCCTGATAACGTTGTCTTTATGGGACAGGATGAAGATGCTGGCGCTGGTCATGCCGATGCTCTGGATCATCAGGCTGAAATCGCGCGCCATGGTGCGGTCGACGGACAGGAAGATGTTCAGAACGGGAAAGGCCACGGCTCCGCCGCCTTCTGGCGTCAGCCCAGCCACAAAGGCACCCAGCACCATGATGGCCGGGTAGTACCAGTGTCCGGCAAGGAAACCCAGGTCATTGAAGGTGGTAAACAGGATCAGCCACAGGCCGAGCATGCCGACGAACCAGCCGGTGAAGATACGGCTTTGAAACAAGGGTCCCTCCCAGGGCGCATTCTTGATATTTATCAAGAATGGACACGGATCGCGGCGCGGGTCAACGGCAGCCCGCTTCCTTTCCGGGCGCAGGCTTCGTATTCTTGAGGCCTGTGGTTGAAAGGATGATTGAATGAGCGCGCAGATCCCCCTGGTCCTGGACGGCGATCCCGGCACCGATGATCTTCTGGCCTGGATGTGGGTGCTGGCTCTGCCGCAGCGGGCGCGGGTACTGGGGGTCAGTGCCGTGAACGGCAATGTCACGCTGGACCGGACGACGGCCAATGCGCTGGCCTTCCTGGACCATGTCGGCGCGCCCGATATCCCCGTGCATGCCGGTGCCAAGGCGCCGTTGGGCAAGGATGAGCCGCCGCCGGGCGATGGGGCCTTTGCCGAATCCGGCCTGGGTGATCTGGTGCTGGCCCCGTCCGCACGACAGGCCGCGTCGCATGATGCGGTCGGCTGGATGGCGCAGACCCTGCGCTCCATGCCGGTGCGGACCGTGACGATCCTGGCGACCGGGCCGCTGACCAATCTGGCGCTGCTGCGCACGACGGCACCCGATGCCTATGCCCGTATCGGGCGGATCGTCGCCATGGGCGGATCATTCGGGCCGTTGCCGCCCAATTTCGTCCGCCGTGGCAATGTCACCCCCTTTGCCGAGTTCAATTTCTGGATGGATGCGGTGGCGGCGCAATCGGTGCTGAATGGCGGGGTGCCGGTGCTGCTGGCCCCGGCGGATGTCACGCATCAGCTGATCTCCACGCCTGCCCGGCTGGCCGCCGCCCGCGCCCTGCCCAAGTTTGGGGAGGAGGTGGCGCGCATGCTGCACGCGCCCTATCACCTGGATAAGCCAAAATTCCATACCGAGGGGGCGTTCCTGCATGATCCCACGGCGGTGGCCGGCCTATTCCATCCCGACCTGTTCGAAACGGTCCGCGCCCAGACGCATATCGTGACGGAAGGGACCGGGATCGGCGCCGGCCTTCTGCTGCCCGACGGGGCCGGGAATGTGGAGGTGATGGTGCGGGTGAAGGACACCGACGCCTATTACACGCGCCTGTTCACCGAACTGGCCGCGCATTACCGGTAGGCGTCAGGCCAGCCGCAGCGTCGCGATCCCCGCCAGAACCAGAAGGGCGGCCCCTGTGCGCCAGCGGCCCACCGGTTCCTTCAGCCACAGCCGCGCGATCAACAGCGCGAAGATAACGCTGGTTTCGCGCAGGGCGGCGACCAGGGCGATGGGGGCATGGGTCATGGCCCAGATGGCGATGCCATAGCCGGACATGGCCATGATCCCGCCCACCAGATCGCGCCGCCAGCCGGCCTTCGTCGCCTGCCAAAGCCCCGCACCGCCCCGCCTTGCCCAGGCCAGGGCCACCATGGGTGGGGCATTCAGGATGAACAGCCAGACCGTATAGGCCACGGCATGGCCGCCGGCACGCGCGCCCAGACCATCCACGGTCGTATAGCCGGCGATGAAACAGGCCGTCGCCAGAGCCATCAGCACCGGTCGCGGATCGGCACGCAGGGCTGTGCCACCGCGCAGGGCCAGGGTGGCGATGCCGCCCGCGATCAGGGCGATGGCCAGCCCCTCCACTGGCTTCAGCAGATCGGTGCCCAGCATCAACCCGGCCAGCGCCACCAGGGGCGGGGCCGCCCCACGCGCCACGGGATAGACCTGTGACAGGTCACCCAGCCGATAGGTGCGGACCAGGAACAGCTGATATCCCGTATGAAAGGCCAGCGACGCCGCCAGATAGGGCCAGGCCGCCGCCGGCAGGGCCGGCACGAAGGGCAGCAGGGCGATGCCCGCCACGGCGCACCAGACATTCAGCATGGTGATCCCCACCAGCCGGTCGCCCCCGCCCTTCAGCAGACTGTTCCATCCCGCATGCATCAGGGCCGCGCACAGGACCAGCGGCACCACCCATTCCGTCATCATTCCCCCAGCAACCGGCCTCAGAGCGCATTTCCGATGACCGGAAACACGCTCTGAGGTTTGCTTATCCCTCAATCACCGGCGCTGCGTCCGCAGCTCGGGCACGCCGCACGAGCGGCGCGGCGGCAGTCGCCGCCGAAGCTGTTTACGGTTAACCGTAAACAGCTTCAATGTCGGCATCCCCAACCGGTTCGCCCCCGGAACGATACAAGCATTGGTGCCATGCGGCGCTTGACGAACATAATCGGCTGATCAGGCGAATTTCGCTGTTGCCAACCTCAAATCCCTTGGCTATAACCCCGCCCACTTCACCGCGACGGCGCCCCGATAGCTCAGCGGTAGAGCAACCGCTTCGTAAGCGGTAGGCCGTTGGTTCAAATCCGACTCGGGGCACCATCTCCTCCCAATCTTGATTGGGTGTGACAGACCGGAAGCTGGTGACAACTTTCAAATCTTCTTGTGAAGAACTTGCTGGGCTTTCCAGCAAGGTGAAGGTTGTCCTGGGCTGTCCGGCTTTTTTCGTTTTCGCCACCAAATCATCAACATCGTTCGTAGCGCGGATTAGCGAAGCATAATCCGCGGGGCGATGCTCGGAGGTTCCCGCGGATTACGCTTCGCTAATCCGCGCTACGACGACATATTCTATCGACCTTGCCAAATCGCTATGGTTAGCGGTAACAATACCGCCGATTGGCCCCGGTTGACCGGGGACCCCGGAGGAAACACCGACAAAGCGGGAGTGTTTGATGTCTTTGCATGGCAATTTGCTGATCGGTCGCAGCCGTATCGCCACCGAGGCTGGGTTCAAGGCCGTTGATCCGGCAGCGGATGCGCAGATCGAACCGGCCTTCGCACAGGCCACGCCCGCCCATGTCGATCAGGCCTGCGCGCTGGCCTGGGCCGCCTTTGACGGGTTCCGGGAGGCGGCACCAGAGGATCGCGCACGCCTGCTGGAAAAGATCGCTGAGAATATTATCGCCATTGGCGACGAATTGCTGGACCGCGCCGGGGCCGAAACCGGCCTGCCGCGCGCCCGGCTGGAGGGGGAGCGGGGTCGTACGGTCGGCCAGCTACGCCTGTTCGCGTCGGTACTGCGCAATGGCGACTGGCTGGGTGCCCGCATCGATCCCGCCCTGCCGGAACGCAAGCCTATGGCCCGCGCCGACCTGCGCCTGCGCAACATTCCCGTCGGCCCCGTCGCGGTGTTCGGTGCCTCCAACTTCCCGCTGGCCTTCTCCGTCGCCGGCGGCGACACGGCCTCGGCCCTGGCTGCCGGCTGCCCCGTGGTGGTGAAGGTGCATTCGGCCCATCCCGGCACGTCCGAACTGGTGGGGGAGGCGATTGCCGCCGCCGTGGCTGAACTGGGCTTCCATGAGGGTGTCTTCTCCATGCTGTCGGGCACGCAGCGGGAGTTCGGTCAGGCGCTGGTCGCCGACTGGCGCATCAAGGCCGTGGGCTTCACCGGGTCGCGTGGCGGTGGTCAGGCCCTGATCCGCATCGCGCAGTCGCGCCCCGAACCCATCCCCGTCTATGCGGAGATGAGCAGCATCAACCCCGTGGTCCTGCTGCCTGCCGCCCTGTCGGCGCGCGCCGAGGCGCTGGGCACGGCGTTTGTCGGGTCGCTGACCATGGGGGCGGGGCAGTTCTGCACCAATCCCGGTCTGATCCTGGCCGTTGATGGCCCGGACCTGGAGCGGTTCATTGCCGCCGCCTCTGCGACCCTGGCGAATGTCGCCCCCATCACCATGCTGACGCCCGGCATCTGTCAGGCCTACCGCACCGGCGTAGCCGCTCTGGCGGGAAATGAAAAGGTGACGACGGTGGCGCGCGTGGCTGAGGTCGGGGGCAACAAGGGGGCGGGCGCCCTGTTCGCCGTCACCGCCGCCGACTTCCTGTCCGATCATGCGCTGGGGGCGGAAGTGTTCGGCTCCTCCTCCGTCATCATCCACTGCCCGGACCTGGGCGTGCTGAAGGATGTGCTGGAGCATCTGGAGGGTCAGTTGACGGCCACGGTGCATCTGGACGAAGGCGACCATGGCGCCGCCGCCACCCTGCTGCCGACCTTGGAGCGTCGGGCGGGCCGTATCCTGGCCAATGGCTGGCCCACGGGTGTGGAGGTCTGTCACGCCATGGTGCATGGCGGCCCGTTCCCGGCCACCAGCGATCCGCGCAGCACGTCGGTCGGATCGCTGGCTATCGACCGCTTCCTGCGCCCCGTCTGCTATCAGGACATCCCCGATGCCCTGTTGCCGGCGGCGCTGAAGCGTGACAATCCGCTGGGCCTGAACCGCCGGGTGGATGGTGTCGTGCAGAAGGCCTGACGGTTACCGCCTGCGGTGGAGCCGCACGGGGATCGGCACCAGCCGACCCCCGTGTCCGCCGCCGGGACCATCCCGATCATCACCGGTCCCTTGCAGCATGACGGCAAAGCCGATTTGCAGGGAACCAATGGTCAGTCCCGTCAGAAAGCAGAAGACGCCCAGACCCAGCCAGCCCATCTGGGTGGCCATGGCAAGGCTGCGTAGATGCAGCGCATCGGTGGCGACAATGATGGCGGCAACCATCAGCCCCAGAACAAAGCCAAGGGCAGCGTGGCGCAGCATGAAACGGACCAGGGGCGGCATGATCGGCCCTCCGTTTGGGGTTGATGACACAAACATGTCACCAACACCGCAGAACGCCAATCGGACGCATGGCCGCAGAGGGATAGGGTGGAAAGCGGGGCGAAGCTTGTCGCCCTCACCCTCCCAAACGCTGGCGCGTTCGGGCCCCTCCCTCTCCCGCCACAAGCGGGCGAGGGGCGGAACTTGCTGCTGTGCCTCATTTTCCCCTCGCCCACGAACGTGGGAGAGGGAGGGGCCCAAGCCCGTCAGGGCTTGGGAGGGTGAGGGTCAAACAGTCCCGTAAAACTTCAGGCGTGCTTTTCCAGCGCCGCGACGCCCGGCAGTTCCTTGCCTTCCAGCCATTCCAGGAAGGCACCGCCCGCCGTGGAGACATAGGAGAAGCCGGACGCCACGCCGGCATGTTCCAATGCGGCGACGGTATCACCACCACCGGCCACCGACAGCAGCTTACCCTGTGCCGTCAGGTTGGCGGCGATGGCGGCGACGGCGTTGGTGGCGCTGTCGAACGGCACCAGCTCAAACGCGCCGAACGGGCCGTTCCAGACCAGGGTCTTTGCGCCTTCCAGCTTGCGGCCCACCAGTTCAACCGTGGCAGGACCCGCATCCAGCATCATCTCGCCATCGCGGATATCGGTCACGGCGGTGACGCGGTGATCGGCATTGGCCTTGAACTCCCGCGACATCAGACCATCCACGGGCAGCACGATCTCGCAGCCACCAGCGGCGGCCTTTTCCATGATGGCGCGGGCCTGGTCGGCCATGTCACGCTCACACAGCGAAGACCCGACCGACACGCCCTGCGCGAACAGGAAGGTGTTGGCCATGCCACCGCCCAGGATCAGGATGTCGACCTTCGACACCATGTTCAGCAGCAGGTCCAGCTTGGTCGAAATCTTGGCCCCACCGACCACGGCGGCCACGGGACGTTCCGGGGCGGCCAGCGCCTTGCCCAGGGCTTCCAGTTCCGCCTGCATCAGACGGCCCGCCGCGCTGGGCAGCAGGTGGGCGATGCCTTCGGTGGAGGCATGCGCGCGGTGGGCCGACGAGAAGGCGTCGTTCACATAGACATCGCCCAGTGCCGCCAGACCCTTGGCCAGATCGGCATCGTTCTTTTCCTCGCCGGCATGGAAGCGGGTGTTTTCCAGGATCAGCACGCCGCCGGCGGGCAGGGCGGCGATGGCGGATGCGGCCTTCTCACCCACGCAATCCTCGGCAAAGGCGACCGGGGCGCCCAGCGCCTTTTCCACGGCGGGCACCACCTGACGCAGGCTGTTCTTCGTGTCGGGGCCGTTCTTGGGACGACCGAAATGCGACATGACGACGACCTTGGCGCCCTTGGCCGCGATCTCCTTCAGCGTGGGGACCAGACGGTCGATGCGGGTCGTGTCGGTCACCTGCCCATCGGCGACAGGCACGTTCAGGTCGGCGCGGACAAGCACCGTCTTACCGGTGACATCGATGGTATCGAGGGTCTGGAAGCGCATGGAAGAAGTCCCCGTCAGGATGCGTTGGGTATGAAATACCGGGCGGCAGGAAACACCATTGCGCGCGGCCTTTCAACACACAGGCAAGGCGGGGACATGTGCAAAAAAATCGGCTGCTGCGATAGACAGCGTTTCACGGAATTGTCATCGTCGGCATGAAACGACCGGAATCCGGGGCGAATCAGCCCGCCGGCCGTGTTTTGCCATGTGTGCGGTGTATGATGTTCGGGTTGGAGATTGAACTGAAACTGGCGGTGGCGCCGTCCGACATGGACCGGCTGCGGGGGCTTGGCTGCCTCTCCGACACCATTGCCAAGCCGAAGGTCAAGTCGCTCGACAGCATTTACTTCGATACCGAGGACCGGCGGTTTCTGGCCAACGGCCTGTCGCTGCGGGTCCGGCGTGTGGGCCGCAAGCTGATCCAGACCCTGAAATCCGCCCCACAGACGGGTGCCGGCGCCCTGGTGCGGGGCGAGTGGGAGGTGGAGGTGGCGCATCCGCGCCCCGACCTGTCGCTGCTGCCCGATGCCAGCGTGCTGGATGGTCTGGACGGGGTTGGCAATGACGATCTGGTGCCGGTGTTCGAGACCCGCATCCGACGGCAGATCCGGCACCTGTCGCCCCGCCCCGGCATCACCATTGAGGTGGCGTTGGACCAGGGGGAGATCGTGGCTCCGGGCGGCCTGACCCTGCCGGTGCATGAGCTGGAACTGGAACTGTCGGAAGGCACTGACACGGCTGCCCTGTACGATCTGGCACGCGCCATCCATGCCGATGTGCCCGTGCGGCTGGAGATGCAGACCAAGTCGGCGCGCGGCTATGCCCTGTCGTCGGGTGCTACGCCGGTCAGCGTGAAGGCCGCCAAACTGACCCTGGACCCGGAAGCAACGGTGGAGGAGACGCTGTCCACCATCGTGCGCCACTGCCTGGGCCATCTGATGGCGAATGAGCCGGTGACGCGGCTGGGCCAGGACCCGGAGGGCGTGCATCAGATGCGCGTGGCCCTGCGCCGCCTGCGCTCCGCCCTGCAAATCTTCCGGCCCTTCATCCCGGCGGATCAACTGGATGATCTGGGGCCGCGCGTAAAGGCCCTGGCCGATGCCTTGGGATCGGCGCGGGAATGGGATGTGTTCCTGGGTGACCTGCTGCACCCCGTCGCCACGGCCCTGCCGGGCCATACGGGTCTGGCGGAACTGGAGATGGCGGCGCGCGCCGCACGGGAACGCGGGTACGCGCTGGTCCGCAACACCCTGGCCGATCCGGCCCATACGGCCCTGCTGCTGGATTTGGCGGCCTGGGTCGATGGCCGGCAATGGCGCAACCAGCCGGTCAGTGAGCAATCGACCCTGCTTCTGTCCCCCGTCACCGAAATGGCGGGCGCACTGCTGGGCAAGCGGCACAAACAGGCGCGCAAGCGGGGACGGGGCTTTGCCAAGCTGGCTGCCGCCCCCCGGCATGAGCTGCGCATCTCCTTGAAAAAGCTGCGCTATGCGGCGGATTTCTTCCGTTCACTGTATGAGGGCAAGGCGCTTCGCCGGTTCCTGGAGGAACTGTCCACCTTGCAGGACCATCTGGGCCATTTGCAGGATGTGGCCACCGTTGACAAGCTGGTGGCGGAGTTGGAGCGGACGGGAGGCGAGGCGCTGCCGCCGTCCTGGCGGCTGGGGGCCGGTCTGGTCACAGGCTGGCATGCGCGCGGCCTGCATGATCTGGAAGACCATATCGTCGCCGACTGGCACCGGTTCACGGATGCCAAGCCGTTCTGGCAGGATGCGGAAGGAGAGGCGGAGGATCGCTGACGCGCTCCGCCCGCTGTTGCAAGGGAAAGACATGCGCACCATCCTGGTTTCCAATATCAAGGGCGGCGTCGGTAAGACGACCATTGCCACGCATCTGGCCGCCTTCTTCGCCGGTCATGGGCACAAGACGGCCCTGGCCGATCTGGACCGGCAGAAATCATCCCTGGGCTGGCTGAAAACCCGGCCGGAGACGGCAGCCCCCATCCAGGGGCTGGATTGGGTGAAGGAGATCGGCAAGCCGCCATCGGGCACGGGCCGGCTGGTCATCGACGCGCCGGCGGCCATGCGGCCCAAGGATGTGGAAGACCTGATCCGCCTGTCCGACATCGTGGTGCTGCCCGTCCTGCCCGGCGCCTTTGACGAGGCGGCGACGGCCCGTTTCCTGGACAAGCTGGAAGAGGTGAAGGCCATCGCCAAGGCGAAGGTGCCCGTCGCCATCGTCGGCAACCGCCTGCGCGCCCGCACCAAGGCGGCGGATCGCCTGGATACGTTCCTGGCCGCGGCTGGGCATCAGGTGGTGGCCCGCCTGCGCGACAGCCAGATGTATACCGACCTTGCCGCCGACGGCCTGACCCTGTTCGACCAGAAGGCCAAGCGCGCGGCGGATCTGCGCGCGGACTGGGAGCCGCTGCTGGCGTTTGTGGGGTAGGTGTGGGGGGTGGGTTCTGATGGAATCGTGTTGGCCTCGCCTTATCCGTCATCCCGGCGGAAGCCGGGACCCAGCGTAGAGCGGCGTCCGCCGCGACATGAATCATATCGGCGCTAACCACGCCTCGCGCTGGGTCCCGGCTTTCGCCGGGATGACGATGAAAACGCGTTTCCAGTCGAAAGAATTCCGCTCGAAGCTCACAAGCCCCCGGAGAAGGTCCGCCGTCACGTTCACCGGGTGCCGCAAACAACAGCCCCTCATCGTGCGGGCCGGGTGGGATTGCTGACTTCCGGCCCTCTCTTTGCTATGATGGCACCATCACCGCCATACCTGCGTCTGGAGCCAAACCGAGGCATCGGTTTCTAGCGCGGCGAGACCCAGGGGGCATGGAACACACCCCTTTTTTTTCTGTTTCATCTGGTTGCATGAACGCGATTGCGGTCGGAGAGCACCCATCACCGTCTCCGAATTAGACGGGGGCGGCGACCGCCTTTCAAGCCGACAGAATTACTCCACCACCTCAACGCTCATCTTCATCTTGGGATGGATGTTGCAGACGGCCCGGAAGCGGCCCTGATGGTCGAACAGGACCTCAACCGACTGTCCGGGGTCCTGCACGCCGCTGTCATAATCCATGTCGGCGGCGAAGACGCGGATATTGTGGACGCGCGTATCCTCGTTATGGATGACCAGGGTGCCGCCCTTGCGCAGGCGCACGGCGGCGGCGCTGAACGCCGTGTCGCGCTGCGTCACCTCCAGCCGGGCGGGTGCGGGGCCGGCGGTGACGGGGCCGGGATCGGTGGTGGCCACGGCGTTCACCTGCACCGGCAGGGCGGCGGGATCGGCGTTCAGCGTGCCCAGGAAGGCCAGGATGTCGGCCTGTTCGGCATCGGTCAGGTCCAGATGCGGCGGCAGATCGCGTGACAGGGTGGGGCGGTGCACTACGCCGGTCACGTAATGACGCAGCACATCCTTCAGATCGGGGATGGAGCCGTCATGCATGTAGGGCGCGGTGCGACCGATTTCCCGCAGGGTCGGGGTTTTCCAGCTATTGGCCAGTTCGGCATGCCCCACCACACCGCCACGGCCCGGACCCGTGGCCGGCAGGCCGATATCGTGAAAGGCACCATCGGTAAAGGCCCAACCCTTGTGACAGTTGCTGCACGCCGCCTTGCCATCAAACAGGGCGAAACCGCGCTTTGCGGCGTCGGGAATGGCCGCTTCATCCCCCGCCACCCACCGGTCAAAGGGCGTGATGGGCGAAACCAGGGTCCGTTCGAAGATCGCCAGCGACCGGGCGATATTATCCAGGCTGATCACCGGGTCCTGCGGGAAGGCACGGGCGAAGGCGGCCTCCAGATCCCGGTCGCCGTTCAACTCCGCTGGCAGGGCGGCAAGGTCCTGGTTCATCTCGATGGGGTTGGCGATGGGGCCAAGTGCCTGCTTTTCCAGGCTGCCCGCCCGACCGTCCCAGAATAGCTGTTCCGCCCAGGCCAGGTTCCACAGGGTCGGCGTATGCATGGGACCGGCCTGCCCGCCCTCACCCACCGCGCGCGGGCGGGCGTCGGAGAAGCCCTTGGCCGGGTCATGGCAACTGGCGCAGGACATCGAATTGCCGCCGGACAAGCGCGTGTCGTTGAACAGGCGCCGGCCCAGTTCCAGCTTCGCGTCGGAGAACGGGTTGTCCGCAGGGTAGGGCGCACTGTCGGGCCGGGTCCAGGCAGCCAGATTGCCGGGCCGGTCGGCCTGTGCCTGCGGCCCGGCCAGCCCCAGGGTGAAGGCCAGCATGACGGCTGCCAATGCCGAAAGGGAACGCCGCGCCTTACCCATGATGACACCGTGTTGTGATTTACCGCAGCCGGCTCAACGCCAGTTCGACATTGGAGACAAGGGCCGACACCTCACCCGGCGGGGTGGCCTTGCCCTTGGGCGGCTGCAGGGTTGCCCAGACGGGGGCCAGCTTATCCATGGCCTTCACGGCATTGCCGGACGGGTCGCTGGCCGCCGTGGAGGCGGACAGACGGGCCAGATAGACCTTGGCGATGGCATAGAAGCCGCGCCCATCCTGATATTCGATAGGGCTGGTGATCACCCCATCCTCCACCGCCGCCGCATATTCCGACGCCGCCGTGCGCAGCAGGGTGGCGATGACGGGGGTCAGGAAGCCGGGCTTGGCACGGTCGGCCGCCGGGATCGTGGCTTCGGCCTTGGTGATGGCCTGCTCCACCTTGTCCAGCGCCTTGGCCACATCGGCCGCCGGGGCCTTGGCGCGGGCCAGGGCGACCAGGGCGTCCAGATCAGCCTCGAACCCGACCTTGCGGGTGTCCAGCACGGGGCGGGCACCGTCATAAATTTCTTCTGCGGGGTGCAGGAAATGCGGAATGGCATCGCCGCCGCGTCCGGCCTGATAAAGCTCCCGGCCCACCGACAGGTGACCGCGGATCAGGCCCAGGGAGCCTTGCAGTTGCTGGTCTTCGGACAGGTTGTCAAAGGCGCCCAGCTCCCCGCCCTCACCACCCTCGGCGGCGGCGGGCACGGCGGTGCCATGGCCGGCGTGATGGTCCTGCGCCATTGCCATACCGGTCTGGCCCATCGCTACGCACAGGCCGACACCCACCCAAAGCTTCGCATTGATCCGCATTCGATCCTCCATTGGTTCTGGGTATATTGCAAATTACTCGCAAACGCGGAAGCTAAATTGACGCAGCAAGTGACAGGGCGCACTGTTCAGACTGGGCCCGGCGGCATATCTGTCTATCAGTACCTGTGTCCGACAGAGGAATGCCCCCGATGCTGCTGCGCCATGCCCCCGATCTGAGCGAGCGCGAGGTAACGCCGCGCGATCTGTATCTGAACCGCCGCCACCTTCTGGCCGGGTTCGGGGGGATGATGCTGGCAGGCGCGGGTGCCGCAGAGGCCGCGGTGAAAAGCCCGTTCAGCACGGATGAGGCGCCGACCAGCCTGAAAGACATCACCAGCTACAATAACTTCTACGAATTCGGCACCGACAAGTCGGACCCGGCCCGCAATGCCGGGCGCCTGACCGTGAAGCCGTGGAAGGTGAAGATCGACGGCATGGTGGGCAAGCCGGGCGAGTATGACCTGGATGACCTGCTGAAAGGCGTGACGATTGAGGAGCGCATCTACCGCATGCGCTGTGTCGAAGGCTGGTCCATGGTCATCCCTTGGAACGGCTTTCCGCTGGCCAGCCTTTTGAAGCGGGTCGAGCCGCAGTCGGGCGCCAAGTTCGTGGCCTTCGAAACCCTGGTGCGCCCGTCGGAAATGTCGGGCCAGGGTGGCTTCTTCAAGATCCTCGACTGGCCCTATGTGGAGGGGTTGCGCCTGGATGAGGCGATGAACCCCCTGACCCTGCTGGCCACCGGCCTTTATGGGGAGAGCCTGCCCAAACAGAACGGCGCGCCGCTGCGCCTTGTCGTGCCGTGGAAATACGGCTTCAAGGGCATCAAATCCATCGTCCGCATCAGCCTGACCGACAAGCAGCCGGCCACCAGCTGGAACATCCAGGCGCCGCAGGAATATGGCTTCTATTCCAACGTGAACCCCGAGGTGGACCATCCGCGCTGGAGCCAGGCGACGGAGCGGCGGATCGGGGATGGCGGGGGGCTGTTCGCCAAGCGTCGCCCGACCCTGCCGTTCAACGGCTATGCCGATCAGGTGGCGAGCCTTTATACTGGCATGGATTTGCGGAAATTCTATTGATGGCCATCGCCAATCTGCGCATTCAGCCGCGTTTTCCGACCTGGCCTGTCTATCTGGCGGGGCTGCTGCCGGCCCTGTTTTATATCTATCAGATATTCTATGGCGATCTGGGGGCCGACCCGGCCAAGACCCTGGAACATGCCATGGGCGAATGGGCCCTGCGGTTCCTGATCCTGGGGCTTGCCATCACGCCGCTGCGCCGGGAATTAGGCATCGGGCTGCTGAAATACCGGCGCGCAGTCGGGCTGATTGCGTTTCTGTATGTCGTGCTGCACCTGACCGTCTATCTGCTGCTGGATCAGGGGTTGGACTGGCCCGCCATCTGGGCCGATATCGTCAAGCGCCCCTATATCACCATCGGCATGGCGGGCTTTGTCCTGCTGCTGCCGCTGGCGGCGACCAGTTTCAATGCCGCCATCCGCTGGGTCGGGGGGCGCAACTGGAACCGGCTGCACAGGCTGGTTTACCCGGCTGTGCTGGCCGGGGCGGTGCATTATGTGATGCTGGTAAAAAGCTGGCCGGTGGAGCCGCTGGTCTATCTGGCGATCGTTGTGGCCCTGCTGGGCTGGCGCATCTGGCGGCGGGCGTGACCCTTAGCCTTCATCCCCGCCGTCACCGCCCGCCATCTTGAACCCGTCCAGCAGGGCCAGAAGGGCGGTGCGTCCGGCAACGCCCAGCGCCGTGGTCAGTTCCTGCTCATAGGCATCGTGTCGGGCCTGGATTTCCCGCATCCGTTCCTGGCCATGGTCGGTCAGGTGCAGACAATAGGAACGCCGATCAGCGGGGGAGGGGGAGCGGACCAGCAATCCACGGCCCTCCAGCCCATCCAGCAGCGGCACCAGATTGGCACGCTTCAGGCCCAGCGCGTCGCTGATCTGCGACTGGCTGAGGCCGGGATTGTCACGGATCACCGTCAGGATGGCGAACTGCGTCGGGCGGATATCGAATTCCGACATGAACTGCGTGAACAGGGTGAATGCCGCAATCTGGGCCCGCCGCAACCTGTACCCAACAGATCCCTGCAGGGCCGAAAGATCGATACCGCCGCGTTCATCCATACCGCTCACTCCACCTTTGCGCATTTGCCGGTGCAAACTATCGCCAAGTCAGGCGGATTTCGAGGGATTCGTGCTGTCCGCGGCCTGTTGGCGCAGAAGATGTTTCTGCACCTTGCCCGATCCGGTGCGCGGCAGGCTGCTGGTGATGAACACACGCTGTGGCCGCTTGTAACGGGCACAACGCCCGTCCAGGTGCGTCAGGACCTGTTCCGCCGTCACCGCGTGCCCCGCGCGGGGCACGACATAGGCCCAGCCCACTTCGCCCCAGCGTTCATCCGGCACGCCGATGACGGCGGCCTCCGCCACGCTGTCCAGTTCCAGGATGGCGGCCTCCACCTCTGCCGGGTACACATTCTCCCCGCCGGAGATGAACATGTCCTTCTTGCGGTCCACCAGATAGTAGAAGCCGTCGGCATCCCGCCGTGCGGCATCGCCGGTCCGCAGCCAGCCGCCCTGCTGTGCCAGAGTCGGCAGTTCGGGACGGTTCCAGTAGCCGGGCGACAGGTTGGGGCCATTGATCCAGATTTCCCCGACACCGCCATCCGGCACATCCCGTCCCTCATCATCGACCAGACGCAGACGCAGGGTGGGGCCGGGGATGCCGGCGGAACCGGCCTTGGTCACGATACGGGCGCGGTTGGTGATGGGCATGCCCAGAACGGTTCCTGCCTCGCTCATTCCATAGCCGTCGGCGATGGTGATGCCATCCTCGCTGAACCGCTGGATCAGGGCGGCGGGCATGGGCGCGCCGCCGGTGCAGAGCGCCACCAGGCGGCTCAGCCGTGTGGGGTTGTAATCGGGATGCTGACGCAGGGTCTGCGCCATCTGCGGCACGCACATGTAATGTGTGACACCCATATCGGGGTCCGCCAGACGGGACAGGGTCACCGCCGGGTCAAACCCGCGCGACAGCAGCAGCGTTCCACCCTGCGCCAGCGGGGTTCGCACCATGGTGACCAGCCCCACGACATGAAACAGCGGCATGTCGCACAACACGACGCTGTCGGCATTCAGGCGGTTCATCAGGCCGAAATTGATGTTCGTGAAGAACAGGTTGCTTTCAGTCAGCAACGCCCCCTTGGGCCGGCCCGATGTGCCCGACGTGTACAGCAAGGTGGAGGGCTGATCTACAGATGGCGGCACCGCCGGACGCGCCGGCTCCATAGCGGTCCAGGCCGCATCGGCCTGTGACAGTTCCAGGATTTCCGTGCCTGCGCAGCCTTCCGCCGCCAGTTTGGCAGTATCCAGGAACTCCGCATCGGCCAGCAGCAGGGCCGGGGATGCATCCGCGACCTGGAACGCCAGTTCCGGCACCGTCAGGCGCCAGTTCAAGGGCGCGAAGATCGCGCCCAGGCGCGCGGCGGCCAGATGCAGCACGGGCATGGCCGCGTCATTGCGCCCGATAACCGCAATACGCTGTCCCGCCGCATCACCCAGCCGGGCCGACAACCAGGCGCAGCAACGATTCACGGCAGCATCCAGCCCGGCATAGGTGAACCGGCGCCCACCGACCAGATCGATCATGGCGATCTTGTCCGGCTGCGCTGCCGCCTGAAAGGCCAGCGGATCGGGGGCGGGAAGATGGGGGGTAACCATGGAACAGCCCTCAAACAATACCGACCTGACAGGTGCCGGGTCCCCTCTATGGGGGCGACCCGGCACAAGCAGCGTTCATCAGATTACCCGCGCTTGTACGCGCCAAGACCGGGCTTGTAGCTCTTCTCGTCGATGAACTGACGGATGCCTTCCTTGCGGCCGTCATTGTCATAGGAATTGGCGGCTTCCTGCGCGCGGACCAGGAAGTCCTCGGCATTGTCGTAGGTCATTTCCTTGACCCGGCGTACCGCATCCTTGGTGGCCTTCAGTGCCACCGGGTTCTTTTCCAACAGGACCTTGGCAACCTCGGTCACGCGGTCCTTCAACTGGGCCAGGGGCACCGCCTCATTCACCAGACGCCATTCGGCGGCCTTCTTGCCGTCGATGGCTTCACCCGTCATGGCGTGGTACATGGCGTCGCGCATCGGGATCAGGTCAACGACCACCTTGGTGGCGCCGCCGCCGGGCAGGATACCCCAATTGATCTCCGACAGGCCGAACTTTGCCTCTTCCGCCGCGATGGCCAGATCGCAGGAATAGAGCGGGCCGTAGCCGCCGCCGAAGCACCAGCCATTGACCATGGCGATGGTCGGCTTCTGATACCAGCGCAGGCGCCGCCACCAGCCATAGCTCTCCCGTTGCGCCTGACGCGTGGCGCCCAGGCCCTTGGCCTCCGTCTCGCGGAAATATTCCTTCAGGTCCATGCCGGCGGACCAGGCCGTGCCCTCGCCCGACAGGACCAGGACGCCCACATCCTCGCGGTATTCCAGTTCGTCCAGAACCTCCATCATCCGGCGGTTCAGGGTCGGGCTCATGCAATTGCGCTTTTCCGGGCGGTTGAAACGCACCCAGGCGATGCCGTCCACGACATCAAAGGCGACAGTGTCAGCGGTGCTCATCATGTTCATCCTGAATGGGGATATTCATCAGATCGGGAAATGGCCGGGCAGCGTTTCCAGCGTGATCCAGCGCAGTTCGGTGAAGGCATCGATGCCGGCCTTGCCGCCGAACCGGCCATAGCCGCTGTCCTTGACGCCGCCGAACGGCATCTGCGCCTCGTCATGGACGGTGGCGCCGTTGACATGGCAGATGCCGGACTGAACACGCCGGGCCAGACGCAGGCCACGGGCCGCATCGCGGGTGAAGATGGAGGCGGACAGGCCGTATTCGGTATCGTTGGCGGTGCGGATGGCCGCATCCTCCCCATCCACCCGCACGATGGTGGTGACGGGGCCAAAGCTTTCCTCGGCATAGATGCGCATGGCTGGCGTGACATGGTCCAGAATGGCCGCCGACATCAGCGTGCCCTTGGTCGGGTTCGGCTGATAAAGCTTGGCGCCCTTCGACACGGCGTCGTCGATCAGGGACTGGATGCTGGTCACGGCATGCGGATCGACCACGGAACCCAGCGGCGTCTTGCCTTCACGCGGGTCGCCGGCAACCAGGGTGGCGGC
This sequence comes from Niveispirillum sp. FG156, assembly GCF_057809555.1. NCBI lineage: Bacteria > Pseudomonadati > Pseudomonadota > Alphaproteobacteria > Rhodospirillales > Azospirillaceae > Niveispirillum > Niveispirillum sp. FG156. The sequence continues at coordinate 28,590 of NZ_JBMDKE010000039.1, forward strand.
CTTGGCCGCAAACTTCTCAACGAACGCGTCTGCCACCTTGTTGTCCACCACGATGCGCTCGGTGGACATGCAGATCTGACCAGAATTGAAGAAGGCACCAAAGGCGGCGGCCTTCACCGCTTCGTCCAGGTCGGCATCATCCAGCACCACGAACGGCGCCTTGCCACCCAGTTCCAGCAGCACCGGCTTCAGATTGCGGCCCGCGCGTTCGGCGATGATGCGGCCCACGCGGGTGGACCCGGTGAAATTGATGCGGCGAACCGCCGGATGGTCGATCAGGGCGCCGACGATGCCACCGGCATCCTCCGGCGCGTTGGTCACGACATTGACCACGCCCGCCGGGAAGCCGGCATCGGCCAGGGCTGCCCCGATCAGGGCATGCGTGCGGGGGCACAGTTCGGACGCCTTCAGGATCACGGCATTGCCGCAGGCCAGCGCCGTGGCCACAGCGCGCACACCCAGGATGACCGGGGCATTCCAGGGCGCGATACCCAGGATCACGCCCACGGGCTGGCGCATCGCCATGGCGATACAGCCCGGCTTGTCGGACGGAATGACCTCACCATTAATCTGGGTGGTCATCGAAGCGGCTTCGCGCAGCATGGAGGCGGCCAGCGTGACGTTGAACCCGGCCCAGCCGGCGGTGGCACCGGTTTCGGCGGCCATGGCGGCGATGAAGTCCGGCATGCGGGCCGTCAGGGCCTCAGACGCCTTCAGCAGCAGGGCACGGCGGGCATTGGGGCCGGTTTCCGACCAGGCGGGAAAGGCGGCGGCGGCGGCATCGGCGGCTTCGCGTGCATCATCGATGCTGGCGGCGGCGGCGGTGCTGGCGACCTCCCCGGTCTGGGGATTGAGACGGGTGAAGCTGCGGCCCTCGGCGGCCGGACGGGTCTTGCCGCCGATCAGCAGGGCGGCGTCCAATTGCGTGCTCATGCGCCATTTCCTCCCATATGGGGCCATCGGCCCGTTATTAGTTATGTTGTATAATGAATTTTGCAGCGACGCAAGAGGGGGTGCGTAAGGAATGCGCTCGGTCGCTGTCGGGTGTTCTCCGCTCCACACTCAAGCCATTGATAAGCAGGACAGACAGGGGCGGATGCGTGACATGATTAAAAGCATCAACGCCAACCCTTGTCCAATAAAATGATTATGCATAATAACAAGATTCTGTATTATGTTGCCATCTGAATAGCCAAAGCCCCCGCCACGAGGGGCATAGACGGGAGGTTACCCATGGGCGCACCCGCCCAATCCGTGCCGCGTGGCGGCATCACCCTGCTTCTCTGCTTCCTGATCGCGCTGCTGGAAGGCTTTGATATTCAAGCCATTGGCGTTGCCGCCCCGTATCTTATCCCGCAACTGGGCCTGACGCCTGGACAGGCCGGCGTGGTGTTCGGGGCCGGCATGGCGGGTCTGGTTCTGGGCGCCTTCACGGGCGGCTGGCTGGCCGACCGGATGGGGCGCAAGGGCCTGCTGATGGTCTGCGTTGCCATTTTCGGCCTGTTCACCTTGGCCACGCTGGTCGCTGCCGGTCCGGTATCGCTTGGCGCCTTCCGGTTTTTCGCAGGTGCTGGCATGGGGGCGGCGATGCCCAGCCTTGTGGCGGTTGCCCTGGAAATCGCGCCACCGGAACGCCGTACCCGTACCATCACCCTGATGTTTTCCGGCATGCCGGCGGGCGGCGCCTTGGCCGCGCTGTTCGCGGCGGGTCTGTTGGAGCAGTATGGCTGGCACTCCATCTTCCTGGCCGGCGGCGTGTTGCCCCTGTTGCTGCTGCCCGCCATGTGGAAGCTGATGCCTGACAGCCGGGTGGTTCATGCTTCCCTGGCAGAGCGTCCGAGTGCCGCGACGGCATTGTTTGGTGAGGGGCGGTTGCTGATCACCCTGCTGGCCTGGTTCACCTTCGGCATGACGCTGCTGGTGCTGTATCTGCTGCTGAACTGGCTGCCGTCGCTGGTTGCGGCCAAAGGGCTGGGCGGTGTTGGTGGGGCAGGGGCTGCCTTTGCCTTCAATGCCGGCAGCATTGTCGGTGCCTTGGGAATCGGCTTTCTGGTCGACCGGCTGGGGCCGCGCATTCCCATCATCGCGGCCTATCCTTGCCTGGCGCTGGCCATGTTTGGGCTGGCGGGGGCTGAGAATCTGGTGCCGGTGCTGGTTCTGGCCGGGCTTGCGGGCTTCTTCCTGCTGGGCGCGCAATATTCGCTCTATGGCATCATCCCGCTCTATTATCCCGGCATCGTCCGTGGGTTGGCCACGGGTGCCTCCATTGCGGTTGGTCGTTTGGGCTCCATTGCCGGCCCGCTGGTGGCAGGTCATCTGCTGAGCCAGGGATGGGGACCGGCGGGCGTCGCCATGGCCATGGTGCCGGTCGTGCTGGCCGCAGGCGTGTCAGCGTCGGTGATGACCATTCGGGGCCGTTATGTAGACAACGGATAAATCATTATCCCTTGTAACGAGTCCAGGCCCGTGACGCCCCGTGTCACGGGCCTTTTTTGCGCCTGGACGGAGCGCGTTGAAAATTCGTTGTGCTTATAATTTGTTATATTGCATTACATGTTGTGCTATCGTATCGTTGCGTAATTCAACGAATCAAGAGCCCGCTTCGCCTTGCGCGTCCGGGCCACCCCAAGGGAGAAGCCCTATGAAGAAGCTGGCATCGCGCCCGGCAGTGCGTCTGCTTACCCTTTTGCTGGCCGGTAGCGCCATCGTTCCGGCGGCTTTGGCCCAGGCCGACAGCACCCCTGTTCTGGAAGAGATCGTGGTGACGGCAGAACGCCGGACACAGAGCCTGCAGGACGTGCCGATCAGCGCCACCGTCCTGTCGGGTGAGGACATCATCCGCAAGGGTGTGGCCAATCTGGCCGATATCCAGCAGGTCTCCCCCTCCATCGCCATCAATCAGGTGAACCGTTCCACCTATGTGAATATCCGTGGCGTCGGTATCGCGCAGACGGCGCCCAGCTCCAGCCCCGGCGTCGCCTATTATATCGACGGACAGCTTATCCCGCATGAACAGTTCATCAGCCAGTCCTTCTACGATATTGGCTCGCTGGAAGTGCTGCGCGGGCCGCAGGGCACGCTGACGGGCCAGAATTCCACGGGTGGCGCCATCTATGTGCGCACCCCGGACCCGGAATTCGGCGTCGTGAAGGGCTTTGTCGATCAGACCATCGCATCCTATGACTGGTATCGCACCACCGGTGCCTTGAATGTCGGGATGGGTGACAATGTCGCCGTGCGCGTTGCCGCCGTCCGTGACAAGCGCGACAGCTTTTCCAAGAATATCGGACCCAGCCCCAGCGATCCGGGCAATATCGATCTGGAGGGTGCGCGCCTGAATATCGCCCTGCGCAACGACGCCGAGACGTTGCGCATCAACTTGCGCGGTGAATATTTCAACAGCGACAGCGACAATAACGCCGTCAAGCGTCGCAACGATATTGTCAGCACCAACCCCTATATCATCCAGGAAGACGCTATCTCCTACCTGAAGCAGGAAGGTTATCGTCTGTCGGGTGAGCTGAAACTCGCCCTGTCGGACAGCGTCGATCTGCGCGCGCTCACCTCCTGGCAGGATGGCAGCACGACGGATCAGACCGATGGCGACCGCACATCCACGGCCCGCCCGCGTCCGCCGGCATCCAATGTCGGACGCGTCGGTTACACCGACACCACCATTGAGACGCTGATCAACGAGGTGAACCTACTCTCCACCGGTGATGGGCCGCTGACCTGGGTGGTCGGTGCCTTCCGCATGGACGAGGATATTCCCATCACCGTCCTGCGCGACAACAACAACACCGTCAATTTCGTCTCCTCCACTTCCACCATCATCTCCAAGGTGACGAACAAGTCGCAGTCGGTTTTCGGTCAGGCGAACTATTTCGCGACGGAGCAGTGGGAACTGATCGTTGGCGCCCGCCACTCCTGGGATGACCAGACCTATAACCGTATCGTTTCCGCCGGTGGCACGGGCATCAGCAAGCTCAGCTCCACCAAGCTGACGGGCAAGGTGGGGGCGAACTACCACGCGACCGACGACACGATGCTCTATGCCAGCCTCTCGCGCGGGTATAAGGCCGGTGGCGGCAACCTGCCGGCTTCCAGCCCGGCCTTTGGCCCGGAAACCAATCTGGTCTACGAGGCGGGATGGAAGACCACCTTGCTGGACCGCCGCCTGCGTTTGAATGGGTCGGTGTTCTATTCCGACTATAAGGACATGCAGTTGGCCAGCCTGGCCAATGGCCTGCCGCTGACCCAGAATGCTGCCGCCGGCAAGTCGATGGGCGGTGAGCTGGAGCTGGAGGGGCGGTTCGGCGCGTTGGGCTTCAATGCCGGTCTCGGGTATCTGGATGCCGAGTTCGCCAAGGATACGACGCTGCAGAACACGGTCGCCAACCGCAATGAGCTGGTGACCAAGGGCAGCACGCTGCCCTTCTCCCCGGAATGGACCATCAATGCCGGGGTCCAGTATGAAATCCTGGCGGGTGAAACGGCCATCACCCCGCGCCTGCAATGGAGCCACGTTGGCAAAAGCTACGCGACACCGTTCCCCAGCCTTGTCACCACCCTGCCGTCGCGCGATGTGGTTGATGCCCGTCTGTCCATTGAACCCACCGATGCCGTCCGCCTGGAACTGTTCGTAACGAACCTGTTTGACGAAACCTACATTGCCAGCCAGCTTCAGAACTCTTCCTCTGCTGATGGCGGCATCATCTATGGCGCGCGCCGGCAGTATGGCGGCCGCTTGACCTACCGGTTCTAAGGCGAGGGTGTCTTTATGAAGCGGTCCTTCGTTTCCGTCCTGGCCCTGCTGGCGGCCTTCACCCTGCCGGCGGGGGCCACTTGGTGGTCGCCCGGCGATGGTAAGCCCTTTCCGGCACAGTATGATGATGCCGACGCCGATGGTGTCACCCGCCTGCTGCTGGATGGCGGGCCGATGGAAACGAAGGGCCATCCCTTCTTCGAGCCCAAGGGCAAGTACGGTCGTGCCTGCGTCACCTGCCACCAGCCATCGGACGGGATGAGCCTGTCGGCTGAAACCGCCCGCATCCGGTGGCAGGAGACGGCTGGCAAGGACCCGCTTTTCGCGTCCATCGACGGGGCCAACTGTCCTGATCTGGCGCAGGGGGAGCGGGCATCGCATTCCCTGCTGCTGGATCACGGCCTGTTCCGTGTCGCCCGGCCCTGGCCGCCCGTCGATCATGACGGGCAGAAGATCGAACCCGACTTCACGCTGGAGGTTGTGCGCGACCCGACCGGATGCAATGCGTCCAAGGTCTGGGGCCTGTCATCGCCCAACCCGCAGGTTTCCGTCTTCCGCCGGCCCCGTCCGGTGGCGAACTTCAAATATATCCTGGCCATGGGGTTCGCGATCGACCCCAAGGTCGGCAAACCCCTGCCCATTGATCCCGAAACCGGAAAGATGGTCAGCGGCAATCTGATGGCCGACCGCCGTGCCCTGTCGCTGGAAGCGCAGATGCGCGACGCCGCCCATTCCCATCTGGGCTTCGATGCACTGACCCCGGACGATATCAAACGCATCCGTGATTTCGAGGATCGTATCTTCGTGGCCCGGCAGCGGGATCGCGTCGGCGGCGATCTGGACGCGATGGGTGCCCGTGGCGGCCCGGAAACCCTGGCCAAGTCTGAACCTGGCCGCCTGGGCAGCCAGGGTGCGGCGGTATGGAGCGAGTTTGCGGCGTGGGAGAAAATCCCTGCCGATGCCGATATCACGCCGGAACAGCGGGCATGGCGGGAATCCGTTGCCCGTGGGGCGCGTGTCTTCCGGGAGAAGATGTTCCTGATCACTGACAGTGCCGGGATCAACTCCCCCGTCGGTTTCGGCAATCCGGTCCGCAATTCCTGCGTCTTCTGCCATAATATGAGCCAGATGGGCATGGATGTGGCCCCTGGTCAGGTCGATCTGGGCACCACCACCATGCCCTTTGCCGACCCGCAGCCGCATCTACCCCTGTTCCGCCTCACCTGCAAGGGGCCGGCGCATCCGCATTATGGCCGCGTCATCCATACCCACGATCCGGGATACGCCCTGACCACGGGTCGGTGTGAGGATGTGGGCAAGATCACCTTGCAGACCCTGCGCGGCCTGACGGGCAGGGCACCCTATTTCGCCAGCGGTTCCGCCCCTGACCTGCGGGCCGTGATCGACTATTACGACCGGCGCTATAATATCGGCTACACGGAGCAGGAAAAGCGCGATCTGGTCAATTTGATGGGGGCGCTCTGACATGCGGCGGATCATGACGGCGCTGCTGGCGCTTCTGTCGTTCAATAGTGTTGCGCAGGCGGCAGACGCCGTGCGCTTCATCTCTTGCCCTATCTATCGCGACACCGACGCGGGCCGCAAATCCGGCTGCTGGCTGGCCGAGGAGTGGGAGACGGGCCGGCGTTTCGATATCACCCAGTCGGCGACCAAGCCCGACTGGTCCATGGCCGTACTGGTCGAAGGGCGGATTGCGGAAAAGCAGGACAATGCCTGCGGTGCCACGGTGCTGGAACCTGTGCGGGTATCGATCCTGCCCGCACAGGCCTGTACGCGGGCGATGATCCCGGCGGAGGGCTTTCCGGGCCGGCGCTTCGTTCTGCCGGCCCGCAACATCCGTCCGCTCTACGCGCCAGAACCAGCCCCGCCCCCGCCCTACACCGCCCAACTGTTCCCCATCCCCTTCGATTTCGGCCGCGATTTTGTGGTCTATCAGCAAAGCGACTGGATGCTGGTGAGGGCTGCCACCTATGCCAAGGCATCGGGCGGCAATGTCGTCATCACAGGCTATGCGGAGACCGAGCCCGTGCATGTTTCAGGGCAAAGCCTTGCCGAGCCGGCGGCCCTCGGCAAGACGCGGGCGGAGATGGCGCGGCTCTGGCTGGTGAGCCTGGGCGTGCCGGCGGACAAGGTGCGTGTTGAATGGAAACAGAACCCGGCCCCCCTGGCGGACCCGGCCTTTGACGGGTTGACGGAGACATCGCGTCGGCGGGTTGATATCCAGGTGGTGCCGTAATGCCAATCCGCCGAAGGTTTGACCTTCGGTGGATTGGAGGCCGCCGACTGGCGGCCCGGCGCTCGTGCGCCGCAAGCCAAGCGCGCGGATGCGCGCGCCCGGCGTTTGAGGGCTGCCTTGATGCTGACCATCGGTCAGCTTCAAGGCGGATTGGTATAAGTTAAAAGTTCTAAAAGCCGGACTTTCGCGCAAGCAACGGCGGGGTGTTGGTGGTTAGGATTGGCGCTGAACGGGAAACACCCGTCGCCATCCATACCGCCTTTTCCATGAATTCAGGACGGCAGGGTTCTTGAACACAAGACCCGTCCCGTGCCCTGGCAGAAGGAACGCCCCCATGTCCATCGTCGCCACACCGACCCCCGGTCCGCTGCTGCTGTCGCCCGCTGATCACACCCTGATCATGATCGACTTCCAGTCGCAGATGGCTTTTGCCACCAAGTCCATCGACGCGGTGCAGCTGCGCAACAATGCCGCCCTGGTGGCCAATGCCGCCAAGGGCTTTGGCGTTTCCACCATCCTGACGACGGTGGCGGAGAAGAGCTTCTCCGGCCCCATGTTCAACGAAATCACCGACGCTTTCCCCGGCGAAAAGCTGCTGGACCGCACCTCCATGAATACCTGGGAGGATGCGGGTGTCATTGAGGTGGTGAACAAGATCGGCAAGGACCGTCTGGTTTTCTGCGGCCTGTGGACCTCGGTCTGCATCGTCGGCCCCACCCTGTCGGCCCTGGCCCAGGGTTATGAGGTCTATATCATCACGGACGCCTGTGGCGACGTGTCGGACGAGGCGCATGAACGGGCGGTGGAGCGCATGGTGCAGGCCGGCGTGCGCCCCATGACCTCGCTTCAGTACATGCTGGAGCTGCAGCGCGACTGGGCGCGCGGTGAGACCTACGAGCTGACCACCGGTATCGCCAAGAAGTTCGGCGGCGCCTATGGCCTGGGCATCATCTATGCCAAGACCATGTTCGGGGCGTCTGAAGGGCACTGATTTTCCCGAAGACGACTGTTCGTTCCCTCACCCTCCCGTTGGCTGGCGCCAACGGGCCCCTCCCTCTCCCGCAAGCGGGCGAGGGTAGAGTTCCGCCCCTCGCCCACTCAGGTGGGAGAGTGGGGGGGGCAAGCCGGAAGGCTTGGGAGGGTGAGGGTAATCCCGCACTTTCTTTCCTCCACCCACCGGGAGCCATTCCCATGAAGCCCTATCTCCTGTCGCTGGGGGCTGGCCTGCTGGTCGGCGTCATCTACAGCCTGCTGAATGTGCGCTCCCCGGCGCCGCCGACCATTGCGCTGATCGGGCTTCTGGGCATTCTGTTGGGGGAACAGATCGTACCGTTGGCTAAGCGCCTTTATGCGGGGGAGGCGGTGACCGCCTATCTGCGCGACGATTGCGCCAAGCATGTGATGGGCCGCCTGCCCGGCGACCAGGACCGGAACGCATGACCGGGCCGACACGCCGCACCACCATGGCCGGGGCTGCGTCCCTGCTGATGACACCTTTTCTGGCCGACCCGGGGAACGCCGCCATGCCGACCAAAGACCTGATCCTGACCAATGCCAAGGTCACCACGCTGGACCGCGCCAATCCGCAGGCCCAGGCGGTTGCCATCCGCGACGGGCGTATCCTGGCCGTGGGCACGGAAGCAGACGTGCGGGCCGCGGCATCGCCGGATGCGAGCATCATCGACGTCAAGGGCCGCCGCGTCATCCCCGGCCTGATCGACAGCCATATGCATATCATCCGGGGCGGCCTGAACTATAATATGGAGCTGCGGTGGGACGGGGTGCCGACCCTGGCCGACGCCATGGCGATGCTGAAGAAACAGGCCGAGGTGACGCCGCCGCCGCAATGGGTGCGCATCGTCGGCGGCTTCACCGAACATCAGTTCGTGGAAAAGCGCCTGCCCACCCTGGATGAAATCAACCAGGCGGCCCCCGATACGCCGGTTTTCATTCTGCATCTCTATGACCGCGCCCTGCTGAACCGGGCGGCCCTGCGCGCAGTCGGCTACACCCGCGACACGCCCAACCCGCCGGGCGGTGAGATCCAACGCGACGTCAATGGGGAGCCGACTGGCTTGCTGCTGGCCAAGCCCAACGCTACCATCCTCTATGCGACGCTGGCCAAGGGTCCGAAGCTGCCGCAGGACTATCAGCTGAATTCGACCCGGCATTTCATGCGGGAAATGAACCGGCTGGGCGTCACCGGCGTCATTGATGCTGGCGGTGGCTTCCAGAATTATCCCGACGATTATGCCATCATCGAAAAGCTGCATGGCGATGGCGAGTTGACACTGCGCATCTCCTACAACCTGTTCACGCAGAAGCCGAAGCAGGAACTGGCCGATTTTTCCGGCTGGGCCAAACAGGTGACGCCGGGGCAGGGGGACGACACCTACCGCCATAATGGTGCCGGCGAGATGCTGGTCTATTCCGCCGCCGATTTTGAGGATTTCCGGGTGGAGCGGCCGGAAATGCCGCCCAACATGGAAGGTGACCTGGAACCGGTCGTCCGCCTGCTGGTGGAGAACCGCTGGCCCTGGCGTCTGCACGCCACCTATAATGAGACCATCACCCGCGCGCTGGACGTGTTCGAGAAGGTGAACCGTGATGTGCCCTTTGACGGGCTGCACTGGTTCTTCGACCATGCGGAGACCATCGATCAGCGCAATATCGACCGTATCGCGGCGCTGGGCGGTGGTATCGCGGTTCAGCACCGCATGGCCTATCAGGGCGAATATTTCGTCGAGCGCTATGGCGCCAAGGCCGCCGAGGCGACGCCGCCCATCGCGAAGATGATGGCGGCGGGTATCCCCGTTGGGGCCGGTACCGATGCCACCCGCGTTGCCAGCTATAACCCCTGGGTGTCGCTGTCCTGGCTGGTCACGGGCCGTACCGTTGGTGGTACCAGCCTGTACCCGCTTGCCAACCGGCTGGACCGCGAGACGGCCCTGCGCCTGTGGACGGAGGCCAATACCTGGTTCTCCAATGAGCAGGGTAAGAAGGGGCAGCTGCAGGCCGGGCAGTTGGCGGACCTCATCGTCCTGTCGGACGATTATTTCAGCGTGGCGGAGAGCGACATTCCCCACATCACCTCTGTCCTGACCCTGCTGGGCGGCAAGGTGGTGCATGGGGCCGGCGATTACCGCAATCTGGCTCCCGACCTGCCCAAGCCCATGCCCGACTGGTCGCCCGTACGCACCTTCGGTGGCTATTGGCAGCCGGCGCGGGACAAGGATGGAAAGCTGCTAAAGATGGGATCGCTCTGCGGTTGTGCCTCCTCCTGCGCGGTCCATGGCCATGACCATGCGGCTTCCTATGCCAACCCCGTGCCGGCAGCGGACGAGGCCGGGTTCTGGGGGGCGTTCGGTTGCGGCTGCTGGGCGGTGTAAATTCACCAATGCCCTCCTCATTCGTCATCCCGGCGGAAGCCGGGACCCAGGGGCCACATGCCCGACCCTTTCAGCAGCTTTATTGATGCAGCACCAACGCTTGATCCTGTGGCCCTGGGTCCCGGCTTCCGCCGGGATGACGAAAGTTGAGTGAAAGCCCTCATGCGCACCACACCCACCCCCATTGCCATCTTGCTGGAAAGCCCCGTCCTGAACCTGGGCGGGCGTGTCCTGCTGACCCTGCCCTTCTGGAGCAGCGGCATCGCCAAGCTGCTGGATATTGACGGTGCCCTGGCAGAGGCCGCGCATTTCGGGCTGGAGCCGGCCTGGGTGACGGTGATCGCCACCCTGATCGTACAGTTGGGCGGGTCGGCGGCGCTCATCACGGGGCGTTTTGCCTGGATCGGGGCAGGAGCGCTGGGTGTGTTCACGGCGCTGGCCACCCTGATTGCCCATCCGTTTTGGACCGTGGCCGATCCCATGGTCCGCTTTCATGAGCGCAATACCTTTCTGGAACATGTCGGGCTGGTTGGCGGGTTGATCCTGGCCGCCATCCTGACCCATCGCAAAGGCCGATCCTGATGGCGGATACCAACAGCCCGACGCAGAGCCCCTTGCGGCTGCCCCTGTTTCGGGCGCTGTGGATTGCCACCATCGTGTCGAATGTCGGCACCTGGATGCATGATGCTGGGGCCGGCTGGCTGATGACCGGCCTGTCGGATGCGCCCATCATGGTGGCCCTGGTCCAGGCGGCTACTACCTTGCCCATGTTCCTGTTCGCCCTGCCCGGCGGGGCGTTGGCCGATATTGTCGACCGTCGCCGGCTGCTGATCCTCGCGCAGTTCTGGGCGCTGATCTGCGCCGGGCTGCTGGCGCTGGCTACCTTTCAGGGGCTGACGGGGCCGGGCCTGCTGCTGGGCCTGACCTTCGCGCTTGCCACCGGGGCGGCCCTATCGGCCCCGGCCTTTCAGGCGATCGTGCCGGAACTGGTACCGAAAACGGCCCTGCCGGAAGCGATCTCGCTGAACAGTCTGGGTATCAATATCTCCCGCGCCATCGGCCCGGCGCTTGGCGGCTTCATCATCGCGGCGGCGGGGCCGGCGGCGGTGTTCGCGCTGAACGCCCTTTCGGTGCTGGGTGTCTGGATCGTGCTGATCGCGTGGAAGCGCGATGCGAAGCCTGCCACCCTGCCGGCGGAGCATTTTACCGGCGCTCTGCGGGCCGGCGCCCGCTATGTCCGCCATTCCCCGGCCCTGCGCACGGTTCTGATCCGGTCGGTCGGGTTCTTCGTGTTTGCCAGTGCGCTCTGGGCCTTTGTGCCGATCATCGCACGCCGCGAACTGGGCCTGGGGGCTGCCGAATATGGCGCGCTGCTGGGCAGCATGGGGGCGGGTGCCATTGTCGGGGCCGTGTTGCTGCCGCATGTGCGCAAGCTGCTGTCGGCCAATGGCCTGACCGTGGCCGCCACCCTGCTTTTCGCCGCCGTCAGCACTGCCCTGGCCTTCGCCCATAGTTTCGCGCAGGCGGCCTCCTGCATGGCCCTGGCCGGCATGGCCTGGATCACCATGCTGTCCAGCTTCAATGTCGCGGCACAGACGGCGGCCCCCAGCTGGGTGAAGGCCCGCGCGCTCGCCATCAATCTTCTGGTCTTCCAGGGATCGATGGCGGCGGGCAGTGCCGGTTGGGGCTTTGCCGCCGGGCTTCTGGGCATTCCCGACACATTGCTGATTGCCGCATCCGGCATGGTGCTGGCCCTGGGTCTGGCCCTGCGCTGGCAGATCAAGGGTGATATGGCCGGCAATATTGCCCCCTCCTCGCACTGGCCCTCACCCATCGTGGCGGTGGACAGCCCGACCGACCGGGGACCGGTGATGATCACGGTGGAATATTTGATCGACCCCGCCCGCAAGGCCGACTTCACTCGCGCCATGCGCACCCTGCGCCGCATCCGTCACCGGGACGGCGCCATCAGCTGGGCACTGTATGAGGATGCCGCCGAGCCGGGCCGCATGGTCGAAAGCTTCGTCCTGGAAAGCTGGCTGGAACATCTGCGTCAGCATGAACGCGTCACCCATGCCGACCGGGAGGATCAAGACGCGATGCGTGGCTTCCATCTTGGCACCGAACCACCACAGGTCCGCCATCTCATCGCGCCATGAAAAAACCCCCTTGACCTTCCCATTGTGGGAAGGTTCAGAACCCTGAGATATCGCCGGAGGGGCAGGGATTGCGGCTGGTCAATGACCGGCACTTTCCATCATGCTTGCTTGGTCCGGCCTGCTCTGGTTCGGGGGTATCATGTCTGCAATTCTGTCCCTGCCTGTGAAGGGCATGAACTGTGTTTCCTGCGTTGGCCGGGTGGAGAAGGCGGTCGGCAAACTTTCCGGCGTGGCCGGTGTCAGCATCAATCTGGCCAGCGGGCGCGTGATGGTGACCCCATCTGCCGACGCGGACGTAAAAATGCCGGCGGCTGTGGTCGCTGCCATCAGTGCCGCTGGCTATACCCCGCTGGTCGAACCGCTGCGCCTGAAACTGACAGGACTGCGTTGTGCCGGCTGTGTCGGGCGGGTGGAAAAGGCGCTGCGCGCTGTGCCCGGCGTCATCGACGTAAAAATCTCCCAGGCGACGGGTACCGCCCTGATCGATGCCGCGGACGTGGCCGAGGCTGACCTGATCGCGGCGGTTACGGCGGCGGGGTATGGCGCGGTGCCAGAGATGGCGGAGGATGCCACATCGCCGTCCGATGGGGCGCGGGAGCCGGTGATGGGGGAGGGGGCGCGGGCAGCACTGGCCCTGCTGCTGGCGGCCCCGCTGCTGCTGCCCATGCTGGGAGGGCCGGTGCTGCCGGTCTGGGCGCAGTTGCTGTTGGGTTCGCTGGTTCAGTTCGGGCTGGGTTGGCCCTTCTATGCCGGGGCGTGGAACGCCGTGCGGCATGGGGCGGCCAATATGGACGTGCTGGTGGTGCTGGGCACGCTGGCTGGGTGGGGGCTGTCGGGCTGGATGGCCCTGACCGCCCATGAAGGGCATGCGCCGCACCTGTACTATGAGGCGTCGGCCACCATTGTCGCCATGCTGCTGTTGGGCCGCTGGCTGGAGGCGCGGGCGAAGCGCAAGACGGGGGCGGCCATCGAGGCGCTGATGGAATTGCGCCCGCAGGTGGCACGGGTACGCCGCGATGGGGCGGAGGTGACGCTGCCCATGGCGGAACTGCGGCGCGGCGATGTGGCCATGGTGCGGGCTGGTGAGCAGGTGCCCGTGGACGGCACCATCCTGGAGGGCGCCACCCATCTGGATGAAAGCATGATTACGGGCGAAAGCCTGCCGGTTGCCAAGGGTGTGGGCGCGGCGGTGACGGGCGGGTCGATGAACCTGGACGGGTTCATTGCGGTGACGGCAGGCGCCCTGGGTGCCGACAGCACCCTGTCCCGCATCATCCGCATGGTGGAGGAGGCGGGGGCGGCCAAGGCCCCGATCCAGCGGATCGTGGATAAGGTCAGTGCCGTTTTCGTGCCCGTCATCCTGGCCCTGGCGCTGCTGACCCTTTTGGGCTGGCTGCTGGCGGGGGCCGGGGTGGAGGCGGCGATGATCAATGCCGTCTCCGTGCTGGTCATCGCCTGTCCTTGTGCACTGGGTCTGGCGACGCCGACGGCCCTGATGGTGGGGACGGGGGCTGCCGCGCGGGCAGGTATCCTGATCCGCGATGCAGAGGCGCTGGAACGGGCGCGGGATATCGGTGTCGTGGCCTTCGACAAGACCGGCACCCTGACCGAAGGCCGGCCCGCCATCGTGGCGGTGCAGCCGGTGACGGGCACGGACAAGGACACGGTCCTGCGCCTTGCCGCCGCCCTTCAGGCCGGCAGCAGCCATCCCCTGGCGCAGGCCATGCGTGAGGCTATGCCGGATGTCGCGGCGGCGGGGGCCATTCGTGCCCTGCCGGGCCTGGGGGTGGAGGGGATGCTGGACGGACGTGCCCTGCTGCTGGGTAATGGTCGTCTGATGGCGGAGCGTGGGGTGGAGATCACGGCGCTGGATACCGTGGCAAGGGGGCTGACCGCACGGGGGCACAGCTTGTCCTGGCTGGCCGCCGATGGACGGGCGCTGGGCCTGATCGCCTTTGGTGACAAGGTGAAACAGACAGCACCGGCAGCCATTGCCCGGCTGAAGGCGCTGGGCGTGCGCACCATCATGCTGACCGGCGACAATGCCGGGGCAGGGGGCGCGACGGCGGCGGCGCTGGGCCTGGATGAGGTGCTTGCCGAATTGCTGCCGCAGGACAAGGGCCAGGCGCTGGCCCGTTTGAAGGCGGGTGGCCGGGTGGTGGCCATGGTCGGTGACGGCATCAATGATGCCCCCGCCCTGGCCGCCGCCGATATCGGCATTGCCATGGGTACCGGCACCGATATCGCCATGCGGGCGGCGGGCATCACCCTGATGCGGGGCGACCCGGCCCTGGTGGCCGACGCCATCGCCGTGTCCCGCCGGACCGTCACGAAGATACGTCAGAACCTGTTCTGGGCCTTTATCTACAATATTGTCGGCGTGCCGCTGGCCATGGCCGGCCTGCTGAACCCCATACTGGCGGGGGCCGCCATGGCGGCGTCCAGCGTCTGCGTCGTGGGCAACGCTTTGCTGCTGCGCGGGTGGCGGGCGGGCGTGGTCGTTTGAAAATGGGGCCGGCTGAAGCGTGAATCACACGACAAAATAAAAGTTTGGAGCAAGCCGAAAGTCATCTCGTCTTGAGTAAATCTGCTTCCCCGGCGAAGGCCGGGGCCCAGGGGCCCCAAATAATCACTTTTCCACCTTCCTGGCTATCGCGGTACGGGCGTTGGGCATGTGGCCCCTGGGCCCCGGCCTTCGCCGGGGAGGCAAAAATTCTGCTGATGAAATGAAACTCAACCTGCCTTAAGGCAGCGGTTTGCCCAGGGCGGCCACCAGCACCGCGTACCATTCGGTACCCGTCATCTCTACCTTGAAGGCGTCAGTGGCCTCCCGGATGCGATCCGGGGTCTGGCTGCCGATAAGGGGGATAGGGCGGGACGGATGGGCCATGCCCCAGGCATAGGCGACAGCGGCGCGTGTCGTTCCCTGGCGGGTGGCAACCGCGTCCAGGGCCACTGCTACCGCTTGCGTGCGGGCATCATCGGCGGCACCCAGCAAACGTCCGCCGCCCAGGGGTGACCAGGACAGGACCGCCAGATTGCGTTCCAGCGCCTGATCCAACACCCCATCGAACAGCGGGGCGGTATGGAGGGGTGAGAATTCCGGCTGGATGGAGATCAGGGGGAAGGGCATGTGGGCGGCCAGGGCCGCGTACTGCGTCGGGGTATAGTTCGACACGCCCGCCGCCTTGATCTTGCCCTGCTGGCGCAATGTGTCCAAGGCGGCGGCCAGTTCGGCGGGATGGGCCAAAAGGTCGGGGCGATGGATCTGATACAGGTCGATGGTTTCCACCCCCAGCCGGCGCAGCGATGCCTCGCAGGTTTCGATCAGGCGGGACCCGCGCGACCAATAGGGGATGGGAGGCAGGATGCCGCCCTTTGTGGCCAGCACGATCCGGTCGCGCAGGCCCGGATTGGCGGCCAGCACCCGCCCGAACAACGCCTCTGCCGCGCCGAACCCGTGTTCATGGCCGAAACCATAGATGTCGGCAGTATCGAACAGGGTGATCCCGGTCTCCAGTGCGGCCATGGACCGCGCCGTGGCAGCGGCGACATCGTCATCATGGTACCGCCACATGCCCCAGCCCAGCGCAGAAATGGCGGGCACCCCATCGATCAGGGGGCGGGGCGAGGCGTCGATGGTCAGGCGGTCCATGATGGTCCCAGGCTGCAATGTGGATGGGCGGACTTTCTACAAGCAAATCACCCATGCCGCCACCGGACTTGCCAGCCAAGCCCCGCGACCGGGATAGTAATACGTATGTTTGAACATGGGGTAACCGCGATGGAAGCGGCAGAGACGGGTCCCGGCCCGGAAGAGATGGTGGAGCGGCTGGTCCGCCTGCTGACGGTTAGCGAACAGGGTCCGGACCTTTATCAAGGGTCGCGCCAGATCGGCGGCAAGGGCCGCGTGTTCGGCGGGCAGGTGGTGGCGCAGGCCCTGGCAGCGGCCATCCGCACCGTGGAGGGGGGCCGCATTGCGCATTCACTGCACGCCTATTTCATGCGCGGCGGGGATGAGAATTTTCCTATCGACCTGCGTGTCCACCGCGATTTCGATGGCCGCAGCTTTGCCACCCGTCGGGTGGAGGCGATCCAGGGCGGGGAACCGATCCTGACCCTGACCGCCTCCTTCCACCGGCCCGAAGAAGGGCTGGCCCATAGCGATTACCGCATGCCCGCCGTTCCCCGGCCCGAGGATCTGCCGCCCGAGGCGGAGATCGTGAAAAGCTTCATCGACAAGCTGCCGGCCCCGGCCCAGGCCTTTCTGCGCCGCCGCCGCGCGGTTGAGCTTCGCCATGTGAACCGGGTGGACCCGACGGATGGGCAGCCGCATGACCCGGTGCAGCATGTCTGGTTCCGCGTGGTCGCCCCGCTGCCCGACGATGCCGACCTGCACCGGGTGGCGTTGGCCTATGTTTCCGACATGGTGCTGCTGGGTTCCTCGCTGCTGCCGCACGGGCTGAACTGGCTGGCGGGGACCGCCAAGGGGGCCAGCCTGGACCATGCAGTCTGGCTTCATGAGCGGGAGTTCCGTGCCGATGACTGGCTGCTTTACACCACGCACAGCCCCTGGTCGGGCGGCGGGCGCGGCCTGAACCAGGGCCGTATTTATGACCGGACGGGCCGCCTGATCGCCAGTACGGCGCAGGAAGGCGTGATCCGGAAAATGAATTGAGAAGGAGTTCCCATGTCCCGTCCGACCGCCCCGACCCGCGCCGATTTCCGGCATTTCCGCCGGCTGGACACGCGCTGGATGGACAATGACGTCTATGGTCACGTCAACAACGTCACCTACTATTCCTATTTCGATACGGCGGTGAACGCCTATCTGATCGAAAGGGGCGTCCTGGACATCCATGGCGGCGGCACCATCGGGCTGGTGGTGGAGACGGGGTGCCGGTACTTCGCGTCGGTGGCCTTTCCCGACATTCTGGAGGCTGGTATCAAGGTCGCCCAACTGGGTAACAGCTCCGTCCGCTACGAAGTCGGTATCTTCCGGGAGGGGGCCGACAGTGCCGCCGCCGCCGGGCATTTCATCCATGTCTATGTCGACCGCGACAGCCGCCGGCCCGTCGCCCTGCCCGCCGATCTGCGGGGTGTGTTGGAGGGGTTGCTGTAGTGCCGTAGCGCGGATTAGGCGCAAGCCGTAATCTGCGGAGCGGCGCCGGGCTTTCCGCGGATTACGCTGCGCTAATCCGCGCTACGTTATCGCCCGTCGCAGCGCCGCTGCCACCCGTTCCGCCCCGCGCCCGTCGATGCCGCCGGCACTGATGCGGTGGGACAGGGTTGTGCGGGCGGGAAGGTCCGCCCAAAGCGAGAGGGCGCTGGCTGCAACCGCGTCTGCTGCCGCCGCCCGGTCGCCCTGCGCATCGATGACCGATGCCCAGCCCTTGGTCTGCGCATCCATGGCGGCGGGGGCCTGATTGTCGGCGACGACGACCAGCAGGGATGGCACGGCCAGGGCCGCCAGTTCGGCGACGGTGCCGCCGCCCGCCGTCACCGCCAAGCCCGCGCCGGCCATCAGCGCCCCCATCCGCCGGCTGTCCACATGCAGCCGTACCTGTCCCGCAAACCGGGCGCAGGCGGCGCGGATGCAGTCCAGCGACGGGTTGCTGCCCCCGGCCACCACGTCCAGATGGATGCCGTCGGGCAGGGCCGGGGCCAGACGCTTCACCACCGGCACCGTCAGGCCCGCCGGGTCGGAGCCGCCGAAGGTCAGCAGGATGCTGTCGCGGTCGGCCAGGGGCAGCCGTGACCCGGACGCCGCCCGCGCAATCTCCTGACGCAGCAGCAGGTGCGCATCCCCGAACAGCAGACCCGCGCCGGGCGCCAGCCGGTCATAGGGCAGGGTATGCGCGAGCGGGGAAGGGTTCCAGACCAGATCGGCATGCAGGGGCCGGTCGGCCAGATCATCCAGCGCCAGTATGACCCGGAACCCAGGCCGCACGGCGGCGCGCCAATCGGCATCCAGCCAGTAGCTGTCAACGACCAGGGCGTCGGCCTTCAGTCCACTGGACAGTTCAATAATAGCCGTCGGATCGTCACCGGTCACGCTGTAATGGCCCCATCCATCATCGGTCAGGCGATCAGCCAGCGATGGCGTGATCTCCGCCGTGACGAAGGCCACATGGTCACCCTGGTCCCGCAGCGCCTCTGCCAATGCCAGGCAGCGCATGATATGGCCGGTGCCCTTCGTCGGGCTGGCATCGGCGCGGATCAGGATCAGGGCCATGGCCGGACAAACCCCTGTGCAACATTGTGCAACACAAATGCAGACCCTGTTTCACAGGGTATAAGCGTTGGAAATTATTGGATTATTTGTATCATGTCGGGTGTGCAGGGCGCAAGAGTGGCCCCGATGGGCTATGCGCCCGCTTGGATCGTCCTATCGGTTTGTGGTCTATTGGAGGGACGACATGAAGGTCAGGACAGGGAAGCCATGAAGGCCACCATCGAAGGGGTGCGGATCGCCGGTGTGCGGGCCGTGGTGCCGCGTCAGCGCCATTCCTTTGTCGAGGAACCGGGCATCTTCACGCCGGAGGAGGCGCGCAAGCTGCATGCCGGCATCGGTGTCTATGAACGCCGCGTTCTGCCCCGGCCCTATTGCGCGTCCGACATGTGCCGGGCCGCGGCGGAAGGGCTGCTGGAACAGCTGGGCTGGGAACCGTCATCCGTCGACGTCCTGATCTTTGTCAGCCAGGATGTGGATTACGTGCTGCCGGTCACGGCCGCGGTGCTGCAACGCCATCTGGGCCTGCCGACATCCGCCGCGTGCTTCGATGTCACCCTGGGCTGTTCGGGCTTCGTCTATGGCGTATGGATGGCGGCGCGGCTGCTGGCGGGCACGGCCAAGCGCGCGTTGGTCCTGTGTGGGGATAATTCCACGCGCTGGCTGCATCCCGAAGACAAGGCGACCCTGCCGCTGTTTGGGGATGCGGGGTCGGCCACGGCGCTGGAGATCGATCCGGGGGCGTCCCCCATCCATGTCAGCCTGGGCACCGATGGCGGCGGGGCCAAGCATATTTTCGTGAAGGCCGGGGGCAAGCGCGATTGCCTGATCCCCACCGACCCGCCCCGGTCGGAGGCGGAGATGACGCGGCTTTACCGGGATGCCCGCCTGCATCTGAACGGGGCGGAGGTCTTCACCTTCACCCTGCGCGCGGTGCCGGGCCTGCTGAAAGAGGCGATGGCCGATGCGGGAGTGGGCGTGGGCGATCTGGATTATGTCGTCCCGCATCAGGCCAACAAGATGATGCTGGATCATATCCGCAAGAAGATCGGTTGTGACCCGGCCAAGTATGTCATCGACATGGAGAAATACGGCAATACCAGCAGCGCGTCGGTGCCGCTGGCCCTATGTTCCCGGTTGGGTGCGGAACTGGAGGGGGGGCGTAAAAAGCTGCTGCTGGCCGGGTTCGGCGTTGGCTGGTCCTGGGGCACGATCCTGACCGATATCGGGCCGATCCCGGCGCCGACGGTTGTCGACCTGCCGGACGGCTATCCGGTCATGGAGGTGTGAGCATCTGGTCCGATTGCTGCCAGACCGGGCTGCCAAGCCGATCTGTCATGAAATCGGCCAGGGCGGATATCTTGGCCGGGCGAGCGCGGGCCGTGGGCGTGACGAAATAAAGCCCGCCTTTGGGCAAGGTCCAGTCCGACAGGATCGGCACCAGACGACCATCCTCCAGATATTCCGCAGCGATGAATTCAGGCAGTTCGCCAATCGCCATCCCCGCCACCATCATCGGGATCAGGGCATCCACATTGGTGACGCGCAAGGGGCCGGTCGGCGTGATGGCGACTTCATTCCCGGCGGCGTTGGTGAAGCGCCAGACATCGCTGCGGGCGCGATAGGCATAACCAAGGCAATGATGGGCCGCCAGATCACGGGGATGCTCGGGGACGCCGTGCTGTTCCAGATAGGATGGAGCGGCCAGGATCAATGGGGCAATGGGACACAGCCGCCGTGCCACCAGGGAACTGTCTTCCAGCACGGCGATACGCAGCGCCGCATCAAAACCTTCCCCGATCAGGTCGACCTTTGAATCGCTCAAATGCAGATCAATGGCGATGTCAGGGTAAAGCCGAAAGAAATCCGGCATCAAGGGCGCCACCCAGCGCAGGCCGAAGGACATGGGCACAGCCAGACGGATCAGACCCCGTGGCTTTGTGGACGCCTCACGGGCGGCATTTTCCGCCGCTTCGGCTTCGGCATGGATGCGCATGGCGCGTTCGGACAGGGAATGGCCGAAATCAGTCAGGGCCAGTTGTCGTGATGTCCGGTTGAACAGCCGCGCGCCCAGTCGGTCTTCCAGGCGGGAGACGGCGCGCGACACTGTGGCAACGGACATGCCCAGCGCGCGGGCAGCGGCGGCGAAGGATCTTTCCTCCGCGACCTTGGCGAAGATCGCCAGCCCTTCAAAATCTGGCAGTTTTGACATCGACAATTCTGCAATGATAACTTTCAATCGTTTATATTTTAGAGAAACCGGACTGTCGATACCTTTCCTTCAACGACACCCGGCCGGCCCACCCGACGACACGGGGGCGGCCACTCTCGAAGGAAAACGACAATGTCCCGCAAGCTTGAAAACAAGATCGCCATCGTTACCGGTGGCACCAGCGGCATCGGCCTCGCTGCCGCCAAGCGCTTTGCTGATGAAGGCGCCAAGGTCTATGTCACCGGTCGCCGTCAGGCTGAACTGGATGCGGCTGTGGCGGCCATCGGCCACGACGCCACGGGTGTCCGTGCCGACAGCGCCAACTTGTCCGACCTGGACGGGCTCTATGCCGAGGTCGCAAAGAAAGCGGGCCGCATCGACGTGCTGTACGTCAATGCCGGCGGCGGTGACATGCTGCCGCTGGGGGCGATCACCGAAGAACATTATGACGGCATCTTTGACCGCAACGTGAAGGGTGTGCTGTTCACCGTTCAGAAGGCTCTGCCCCTTCTGTCGCAGGGCGCCTCCGTCATCCTGGCCGGGTCCACGGCAGGTGCCAAGGGCACACCGGCTTTTAGCGTCTACAGCGCATCCAAGGCCGCCGTCCGCAATTTCGCACGGTCCTGGATACTGGACCTGAAGGATCGCGCGATCCGCGTCAATACCTTGAGCCCCGGTCCGATCCACACGCCGGGCCTGGTGGAACTGGCCGGCAGTGACGCTGGCCAGCAGCAGGGCTTTGTCGATTACCTGTCCTCGCTGGTGCCGTTGGGCCGGGTGGGAACTCCCGATGAAATCGCCAAGGTCGCCCTGTTTCTGGCGTCCGACGACAGCAGCTTTGTGAACGGTGTCGAACTGTTCGCCGATGGCGGGATGGCACAGGTCTGACACCGGCCTCTGTTCTTTCAGCATTGGCATAGGTACATCAGCGGGCTGGTTGGGGTTCTTCCCAACCAGCCCGCGCCGGCATTGCCATGCTGTTGCGTCATCGGGTTGCGGCGCTTCGGCACCGAACTGGGGGTTGCGACATCGATATTGCGGCCTTATAACAATTGCGACTTAATCGCAATATCACATTTGGTGGTCCTCCTGATGTCCTCCCGGACGATCCGTGCCTGGTTCTGGGTCCATAAATGGTCCAGCCTGATCTGTACGGCATTCCTGCTGATGCTGTGCCTCACCGGCCTGCCCCTGATCTTCCATGATGAGATCGAGGCGATGGCGGGGGACAAGCAGGCCCTGACCATCACGGATGCGCCGAACCGGTCGCTGGACGAGATCATGGCCATCGCCCTGGCCGACCGGCCAGGCCATGCCGGTCTGTTCATGAGCTTTGATGAGGATAGGCCGGTTGTGAATGTCACGACGGCGCCCCGTCCGGATTCGCCGGAAGGGGAGATGAGCCTGCGGTCATACGATCTGCGAACCGGCGAATTGGTTGGTGTGATCACCGATGATGGGGTGATGCATTTCCTGTTGCAGCTTCATACCGACATGTTCCTGGGCCTGCCCGGCATGCTGTTTCTGGGCTTCATGGGTGTGCTGTTCTTCGTGGCCACCGTCTCCGGCGTCGTGCTGTATGCGCCCTTCATGCGCAAGCTGGCCTTCGGAACCGTGCGGGCCAGCCGGTCCAGGCGCGTCAGATGGCTGGATTATCACAATCTTCTGGGCATCGTGACCCTGGCCTGGGTCAGTGTGGTCGGCCTGACGGGCGTGATCAATACGCTGGCCACCCCCATCGTCCAGGTCTGGCAGCGGGGCGAGTTGGCCGAATTGACGGGTGCCTATAAGGGATTGGAGCCGATCCCGCACGACCGGCTGGCCTCCCTGCATGACGCGGTAGCGACGGCGCGGCGGGCGGCGCCCGGTAACTGGGTGCAGTTCGTGGCCTTTCCCGGTGGCGCCTTCAGCACCCAGCATCATTATGCCGTGTTCCTGCAAGGGGACACGCCCTTGACACAAAAGCTGCTGACGCCGGCCCTGGTCGATGCCCGGACGGGCGAATTGACGGCGATGCGCCCGTTGCCCTGGTACGTACAGACGCTGCTGATGTCGCAGCCGCTGCATTTTGGGGATTACGGTGGACTGCCGCTGAAGCTGCTGTGGGCCGTGCTGGACCTGTTCAGCATCATCATCCTGGGGTCGGGCCTGTATCTGTGGCTGGCCAAGCGCGGCATGGCGTCAGAGGCCCGCCTGCGGGAGATCGAGGCGTCGGTCGTCATGGGGGCGGCAGAATGAAACGGCAATCGCTCCGGGTCGTGTTCGCGGCGCCAATCGCCATCGCGCTGTTCAGCATCATCGGGCTTGTCGTGGCCCTGACGGGCGATGGCTGGCGCGATGCCCTGTCCTGGGCCGCGCTGGGCGTGCCGGTTCTGGCTGTGGCCTGGGCCATAAGGGCACGGCGTTCCTGACTTTTTTCGCCTTAAGAGCGCGACTGACTGTCGCTTGCATTTTCACACTTGTCCTTAAAGGGCGGCTGGGACGGCCGCATGGGGGTTTCGGATGCGTTTTCGTGCTTTGATCTTGGCCAGTGCTGCGGCGCTGGCACCGTTGCCGGCCCTGGCCCAGACGGCGGACAGCCTGTCGGAGATTGTGGTGACGGCCCAGCGGGGCAACCAGACACAGGTGATCCGGGGCGGGGCCGTCGGCGTGCTGGGCGACAAGGCGGCGGAGGATGTGCCGTTCGCCATCAAATCCTATGGTTCCGCCCTGATCTTGAACCAGCAGCCGCAGACCCTGGGTCAGGTGCTGGAGAATGATCCCTCCATCCGCACCGGCTATGCGTTTGGCAATGCGGCGGAACTGTTCATCCTGCGTGGCTTTCCGCTTTATGGCGACGACATCGCGCTCGATGGGCTTTATGGCCTGACGCCGCGTCAGTTGATCGCGCCGGAGCTATATGAGCAGGTGCAGGTGCTGAACGGCGCCAGCGCCTTCCTGAACGGGGCCGCCCCTGGCGGGTCGGGTATTGGCGGCAGCGTCAACCTGACGCCCAAGCGGGCCGGGGCCAAGCCGCTGACCCGTGCCACCCTGAACTACACGGGGGATGAGCATGTTGGC
Organism: Niveispirillum sp. FG156; assembly: GCF_057809555.1. Classification (NCBI taxonomy): domain Bacteria; kingdom Pseudomonadati; phylum Pseudomonadota; class Alphaproteobacteria; order Rhodospirillales; family Azospirillaceae; genus Niveispirillum; species Niveispirillum sp. FG156. Next base: position 52,664 of record NZ_JBMDKE010000039.1, read on the forward strand.
GGCAGCTTTGACATTGCCCGCCGCACGGGGCCGGATGACAGCGTCGGCATCCGCGTGAACGGTGCCGCCCGCCGGGGCGAGGTGGCGGTGGATGGGGAATTCCGTAGCGCCTATGTGCTGGGTGCCGGCATCGACTGGACAGGTGAGCGGGCGCGTCTGGGCCTGGATCTGGCCTATCAGCGCATGCATGTGCGGCAGTTGCGGCCCAAGGTGACGGTATCCACCGCCATTCCCAAGGTGCCGGATGCCGACGCCAATTATGGTCAGCCTTGGACCTACTCCACCCTGCGCGACCTGTACGGCATGGTGAAGGGCGAATATGACCTGACCGACGATGTCACCGCCTATGCCGCGTTCGGCGCGCGCGACGGGTCGGAGAACGGCATGTATGGCGGCATCACCGTCACCAATGTGGTGACCGGCGCCGCGACCGGCGACGCCATGTTCGTTCCGCGTACCGACAATAACGAGGCGGGGCAGGCCGGTATCCGGGCCAAGCTGAAAACTGGCAATATCAGCCATGAGGTGAATGCCGGCGGATCGGTGGTCTGGCAGACCAACCGCAACGCCTGGGACTTCCGCGCCGGCTATGCCACCAACCTGTACAACACGCCCGTAGCGGTGGAGCCGGTGACGCTGTTCACCGGCGGCGATCTGGACGATCCGTTCGCCATCAGCCGGTCGCGCCTGGGCAGCCTGTTCATCGCCGACACGATCGGTGCGTTTGATGATCGCGCGCTTCTGACGGTCGGCCTGCGCCATCAGGCAATCCGCGTCCGATCCTATTCCTATGCAGATGGATCGCGGACGGGCGAATATGACGAGAGCGCCAATACGCCCGTCATCGGTCTGGTCGTGAAGCCGGTGGACGGCCTCTCCCTCTATATCAACCGTATCCAGGGGCTGGCCCAGGGGTCGAGCGCGCCCATCGATCCCAAACTGGTCAATTCCGGCGAGGTGTTCGCGCCCTACAAGTCAACGCAGTATGAGATGGGCGGCAAGCTGGCCGTGGGCGGTGTCGGCCTGTCACTGGCCCTCTATCAGACCAAGCAGCCCAGCGCCTTTACCCGGCCCGTGGACCCGGCCAACCCGGCAGGGCAGCAAATCTATGTCCTGGATGGCGAGCAGCGCAACCGGGGCGTGGAGTTCAGCCTGGATGGGGAACCGGTGGAAGGCCTGCGCCTGATCGGTGGCCTGTCGGTTGGCAAGGCGGAACTGCGCCGTACCGGTGGTGGCGTGAACGAGGGCAACTGGGCGCCCGGCGTGCCATCCTACACCCTGAACGGCAATGTCGAATGGGATCTGCCTTTCCTGCCGGCGGCGACCCTGACGGGCCGTGTCGTGCGGACGGGGGAGCAGAAGGTGAATGCCGCCAACACCCTGGAAGTCGGGTCCTGGACCCGGTTTGATATCGGCGCGCGCTATGTGTTCGAGATGAATGACAGGCCGGTCAGCCTGCGCTTCAACATCGATAATGTCGCCAACAAGCGCTACTGGGCGTCGGCCTATGATAGTTTCAGTAGCACGCTTCTGCAGGGTGCGCCGCGCACCGTGAAACTGTCCACGACGGTCGATTTCTAAGGATGGTCGGGACTGGGATGGGGCATGATGCGCCATCCCAGTCCCGATATGTCCAATCGATGCCGACCCTGCCGCCTGAACCGTTTCCCTGGCCCTTCGATGGCGATGTCTGGCGCATGGCCATGGGGTTGCGGGCGCAGGAGATGGAGGGCTGGCTGGCGCCCGATGCCGGCTGGCCGGAGCAGTTGGCCGAACGCGCCCGCCTGATCCGCGAGCGCAAATGGGATGTGATGGCCCTGATGCCGGAGGCGCGGGCGGCGTCAGTGGAGGTGATGGGCCTGCTGTTCGCCCATCTGACGGTACGGTTTCCGGACTGGTTCTGCCGGGTGGGGCAGGGGGTGGAAAGCCGCGTGGATGGTGCCCGCCTGGACCCGGCGGATTTTGAGCATCCGCTGCATTTGCTGGCCCATCTGCTGCCCGATGATCTGTGCCTGATGACGCCATCGCCGGGTGGATGGCGGCTGACAGGCGGGGTGGTCTGTTTTCCGTCGCACTGGATGCTGCCGCATAAGCTGGGCAAGCCCTTGCCGGGCATCCACCGGCCCGTCGCGCGCTATGACGCGATGCTGGCGACACCGGTCGACCGGTTCTTTGACACACTGTCGCCGGGGCGGGTGGTATGGCGGGCCAACTGGACCCTGTCGGACGATCCCGCCCTGTTCCAGCCGGGAACCAAGGCGCACGCGCCACCCGACGCCGATATCGATGAGGGCAATGCGGGGGAGCGGCTATGGCTGCGGGTCGAGCGGCAGACGCTGACCAAGCTGCCCGACAGCGGCGCGGTCCTGTTCACCATCCGCACACACCAGCGCCCGCTATCCGCCCTGACAGTGGCGGAGCGGCGACAGTTCGCGTCGGTCCTGCGGTCGGTGCCGGACGATGTGGCGGCATACAAGGGGCTGCGGCGGACCGGCCCCCTGGCCGTGGGGTACTGCGAGAAGGTTTAGGTGAACGCCTTGAACGTGATGATGGTGAAGGTGTCCTTCACCCCATCCAGGGTCTGGATCTGGCCCGTCACGAAATGGCCGATATCCTCCCCATCCTCCAGAAAGCACTTCATCATCAGATCGTACTGACCGGAAACGGAATGCACTTCCGACACTTCCGCTACGCTCTGCACCGCGAGATCGGCCACGTCATAGGCGCGGCCGAGATCGCACTTGACCATGATGAAGATCGTCTGCATGGCTCAGTCTTCCGACGTTTCCGCCACGTCGACGGCGGGTGCCTTGGGCGGACGGGCGGCGCGCATGATGAAGGCGGGCACGTCATCGCCAAAGCCGACGACGGGCGGGCCACGGTCATCATCCTCGTCCCGGCGGGGACGACGGTCGCGGCGGTCATCGCGGTCACGGCGGAATTCGTCGCGGCGATGCTCATCGCGACGGAACTCACCCCGACCCTCATTGCGGACGTCGCCACGATTGTCAGCACGGGGCTCGCCCCGGTTGTCACCACGGCCCTCGCCGCGATTTTCACCGCGTGCTTCGCCACGGCCTTCACCACGCGCTTCGCCACGGCCTTCACCACGCGCTTCGCCACGATTCTCGTACCGGTCGCGATTGCGCTCACCGCGCGGCTCGCCACGGCTCTCGCCCCGGTTATCGGGACGTTCGCGCTTCTGCTGGTGTGCCTCGATGGCGGCTTCGGCGGCCTCCGGCTCGACATGGACATGGCGTTCGGGCTTGGGCCCGCGCTCCGTCCGTTCGCCGCGTTCCCGGCCACCACGGCGGCCATCTTCCTTCTTCGGGGCACCCCGGCCACGGCGGCGCGGATCGGCATCGAAGGACAGCTCGGCGGTCTCGACCCCCTCAACGTTAAAGCGGGGGATTTCCTTGCCGATCAGCTTTTCGATGGCCTGCACCAGCTTGCCATCTTCCGGTGTGGCGATGGTGAAGGCGCGGCCCGTCTTGCCCGCGCGACCCGTGCGGCCGATGCGGTGGACGTAATCTTCAGAATGGTGCGGCGTGTCAAAATTGAACACGTGGCTGACATTGGAAATGTCGATGCCGCGCGCCGCCACGTCGGAACAGACCAGCAGGTCGATGCTGCCGGCCTTGAAGGCCTCCAGCGTCTCGGTGCGCTTGGACTGCACCATATCGCCATGCAGGGCGCCGGCATTGAAGCCGTGCTTGACCAGCGAGCCATGGACGACGGCGATGTCCTTCTTGCGATTGCAGAAGATGAAGGCGTTCTTCACGTCGTCGGTGGCGATCAGGCGGCGCAGCGCCTCGCGCTTGTCCTGCTCATCCACGACCAGCAGATGCTGGGCGACCGTGGTGGCCGTGCTGGCGGGCGCACTGACCGTCACTTCTTCGGGCGTGGTCAGGAATTTGTCGGCCAGACGCTTGATCTCCGGCGGCATGGTGGCGCTGAAGAACAGGGTCTGACGCTTGCGCGGCAGCAGGCTGACGATGCGCTCGATATCGGGGATGAACCCCATGTCGAGCATGCGGTCCGCCTCGTCGATCACCAGGACCTTGATGTCGGTCAGCAGGATATTGCCACGGTCGAACAGGTCCATCATGCGGCCCGGCGTGGCGATCAGCACGTCAACGCCGCGTTCCAGCTTCTTGATCTGGTCGCCAAAGCTTTCGCCGCCGATCAGCAGCGCCATGTTCAGCTTGTGGTACTTGCCATACAGCTCGAAATTTTCCGCCACCTGGGCGGCCAGTTCGCGCGTCGGCTCCAAGATCAAGGAGCGGGGCATGCGCGCCTTGGCGCGGCCACGGCCCAGAATTTCGATCATGGGCAAGGTAAAGGAAGCGGTCTTCCCCGTACCCGTCTGGGCGCAACCCAGCACATCCCGGCCCTGCAGGACCCACGGGATGGCTTTTTCCTGGATCGGCGTCGGCGTGGTGTAGCCGACTTCTTCAACAGCGCGAAGGACTTCGGACCCGAGTCCAAGTTCCGAGAACAGCATTAGGCCTTCATCATTCTGAGGCGACGTCGAACAAAAACACCGTGACGTCGGCGGCGATAATGGATCGACCGCTGGCAACCCTGCGTCCCCTGCATTTGAATTGCCGGAACACAATGGAATACGGTCGCGCCTTCGATATCAATTTCGGCCTTTGAGAGCAAGGATTTCGGGCGATGACACCCCCCACGCCGCACGCAAGGCAGCCCCTCTATCTGTTGCCGGGCCTGTTATGCGACGAAGCCTTGTGGGCGCACCAGATAAACAACCTGTCCGGCATCGCCGATTGCACCGTCGCCGACCTGACAAAGGCAGACTCGATGCGTGCGCTGGCCGAGACGGTTCTGGCCCAGGCGCCGGAACGGTTTGCACTGGCCGGCCTGTCCATGGGCGGCTATGTCGCGTTCGAGATATTGCGCCGCGCGCCGGAACGGGTGACGCGCCTGTGCCTGGTTGATACATCCGCCCGGCCCGACACGGTGGAACAGCGGCAGCGGCGGGAGGCCATGCTGAAACTGGCCCAGATTGGCAAGTTTCGGGGCATGTCGCCGCGCCTTCTGTCCACACAGGTGCATCCCGACCATGTGGCGGTGCCGGAAATCGGTGGTGTCGTCCTGGCCATGACGGAGCGGGTGGGCCGCGATGCGTTCTGCCGGCAGCAGGCGGCCATCCTGTCGCGGCCCGACAGCCGGCCCGGCCTTGCCGCCATCACGGTCCCCACCCTGGTCATTGTCGGCGCCGATGACGGGCAGACGCCGCCCGACCGGTCGCAGGAGATTGCGGCAGCGGTGCCGGGGGCCAGCCTGCATGTGATCCCCCGCTGCGGGCATCTTGCCCCGCTGGAGCAGCCGGAGCGAGTGACGGGGTTAATGCGGGAGTGGCTGCTGTCGCCGTCAATGTAGTGCGGATTAGCGTCAGCATAATCCGTGGGTCAACGGCGCCGGGTTTCCGCGGATTACGCTGACGCTAATCCGCGCTACGAGATTGCGCCGAAGATCACGGGTCGCTAGTGTGCCGCCGGAATTCGGTTTGGAGGATTTGATATGAGCTTCGTCGGTATCGGCCTGTTCTTCGCCGCCAGCGTTCTGGCCGTGATCTGCATCAGCGCTATCAAGGCCCCGGAAGGTGATGGCGGGCATGGTCATCATGGCGGCCACGGTCACCACTGAGATCGTCAAAGCCCTGGACCGCATGCGGCGGGTGCCGTAAACCTGTCTCTCGGCCACTCTATCTGGTGGTCCGACACAGATGTAACCCCCAAGCCGTAGCGCCATGCCCGACGCCCTTGCAGATAATTTCGCCCTGTCGCCGCTGGAGGCGGCCCAGGATGCGTTGCGCAAGGTCTGGGGCTATCCGGCCTTTCGCGGCATGCAGGCCGACATTGTCGAGCATGTCGTGGCCGGGGGGGATGCCCTTGTCCTGATGCCGACGGGCGGGGGCAAGTCGCTTTGCTATCAGATCCCGGCCCTGGTGCGGCCCGGCGTCGGGATTGTCGTTTCGCCCCTGATCGCCCTGATGCGCGATCAGGTGGATGCGTTGCGCCAGTTGGGTGTACGCGCCGCCTATCTGAACTCCACGCTGGACTGGCGGGAGGCGCAGGAGGTGGAGCGGGCGTGTGAGCGGGGCGATCTGGACCTGCTCTATGTGGCGCCGGAACGTCTCGTGACGCCGCGCTTCCTGGAACTGCTGGAACGGTCGCGCATCGCGCTGTTCGCGCTGGACGAGGCGCATTGCGTCAGCCAGTGGGGCCATGATTTCCGCCCGGAATATCTGCAGCTCTCCATCCTGCACGAAAAGTTCCCCGATGTGCCGCGCGTGGCCCTTACGGCGACGGCGGATACGCAGACGCGCACCGACATCGCGGCCCGCCTGGGCCTGACCGACGCCCGGCTGTTCCTGGCCAGTTTTGACCGGCCCAACATCACCTATCGCATCCTGCCCAAGGATCAGGAGCGCCGGCAGCTGCTGGATTTCCTGCGCCGCCGGCCAGAGGATGCGGGCATCATCTATTGCCTGTCGCGGGGCAAGGTGGACGCCATCGCGCAATATCTGGCCGACCAGGGGGTGGATGCGCTGCCCTATCACGCGGGCCTGGACCCTGCCACGCGGCAGGCCAATCAGGACCGGTTCATCAAGGGTGAAGGCGTGGTGATGGTTGCCACCGTCGCCTTTGGCATGGGCATCGACAAGCCGAATGTGCGGTTCGTGGTGCATATGGACCCGCCCCGGTCCCTTGAAGCCTATTACCAGGAAACGGGCCGCGCGGGGCGCGACGGGTTGCCGGCGGAAGCGCTGATGCTCTACGGCTTTGCCGATGTGGTGCAGATGCGCATGATGGTGGAGGGGTCCGACAGTCCGCCGGCCTTCAAGCGCACCGAACGGCAGAAGCTTGAGGCGCTGCTGGGCTTCTGCGAGACGGCGCGCTGCCGGCGGCAGACGCTTCTGACCTATTTCGATGAGGAATATCCAAAGCCCTGCGGCAAGTGCGACACCTGTTTCCAGCCCGTCGAAACCTATGACGGGACGGTGGTGGCGCAGAAGGCGCTGTCGGCGGTGTACCGCACGGGGCAGCGCTTCGGGGTGGGGCATCTGGTCGATGTGCTGCGCGGGGTTGCCACCGACAAGGTGACAGAAAAGGGCCATGACAAGCTGAAGACCTTTGGCTGCGGCACCGAACTGGGCAAGCAGGAATGGCACAGCGTGTTCCGGCAACTGGTGGCTAACGGCCTGCTTTGTGCCGATCCGGAGGGGCATGGCGGCCTGATCCTGACGGAGACGGCGACTGCCGTCCTGAAAAGCCAGGAAGTCGTGCGTCTGCGCCGTGATCCGGCGGCGGAGGCCAAGGGGAAGGGCAAGGCCTCCTGGTCGGGCAGTGGCGGTTCTTCCAAGCCGAAGACATCCACCGCCGATCTGTCACCCGCCGACGATACGCTGTGGCACGCGCTGAAGGCGCTGCGCCTGGAACTGGCGCGCGAACAGGGGGTTCCGCCCTATGTCATCTTCCACGACGCGACGTTGATGGAGATGGTGCGGGAGAAGCCGACCGACCTTGACGAGTTGGGCACCCTGCAAGGCGTGGGTTCGCGCAAGCTGGAGCGTTATGGCGAATATTTCCTGGATGTGATCCTGACGCATTAGTGGCATCGCCGCCGGTGCCATCCTGACACTGACCATGTTGTCGCTCCAGAGCCCGTCCGGTAAACGCGACGTCGAGCGACAGGAACTGGCCCAGCCGGTCAAACCACCGGCACCGGAAGCCTTGGCCGGATTGCCCACCGACTACAGTCAGGTCAAGCCCGACACGCCCATGCTGGGGCCACCGCTGCCCGGAGACCTGGGCCGCCCCATCCTGGAACAGCAGCGCCGTCAGGCGAGCACCACGGCATGGTCACCCACTGGGCCTGTAAATCAGCCAAGCCCGGAGCAGGCCCAGATCAACCAAGCGCGTCAATCCGGCCTGTTCATCTGCATGGAACCGAGAACAGGGCCAGCCATTCCAGGAAGTCGGAATGTCGTAGCCTCGGGTAGCCCGGCCACTATCGCGGAAAACGCGACTCCTAACGCCCCCCAGCACAAGCTCGACTTCCTGGCCCGTCCCGACACGGGCGGGATCTATAGCCCCTATGCCGAACAGCAACCAGCGTCGCATCATCAGATCATGGCGGGCAGCGTCATCGCGGCGGTCCTGGTCACGGGTCTCAACTCCGACCTGTCGGGCACCGTGACAGCCCAGGTGACCGAGAATGTCTATGACACCGTCACCGGCCAGATCCTGTTGATCCCTCAAGGCTCGCGACTGATTGGCACCTATGACAGCCGCGTCAGCTTTGGGCAGGAGCGTGCGTTGCTGATCTGGCAGCGGCTGATCCGGCCCGATGGCTCATCCCTGCAACTGGACAACCTGCCCGCCAGCGACACTCAGGGCAGCTCAGGGCTCACCGACAAAGTCGACTTCTATACAGGCCGCCTGCTGAAGGGCATCGCCATGGCAACGCTGCTGGGTGTCGGTACCGAACTGACCTTTGGACAGCAGGAAAGCGACCTTGTTCGGGCGGTCAGGGAGTCCGTCCAGCAAAACTCCGACCGCGCTGGCCAGCGACTGGTTGAACGCAATCTCGACGTCCAGCCAACCCTGACCGTCTGCCCCGGCTGGCCGCTGCGCGTGATCGTGCGCCGTGACTTGATCCTATCGCCATATCGCGGAGGCATGATCCATGCTGAAGCTCCCCAAGCTCCCCGACCGCACGCCGGTGAAGCTGACCATCACCATCAACCCGGAACTGCATCAGCGGCTGCAATCCTACACGGGCCTTTACCGTGAGACCTATGGCACGGCCGAGCCGGTGGCCGATCTGGTTCCCTACATGCTGGATGCTTTCCTAGAAAGCGACCGGGGTTACGCAAAAGCCCAGAAGGAGGACCGTTCGTCTGGACAAGACCCAGTTGGCGGCCGAAAACGGCGGGGTGCGGCCCCGGCATCTGGTCGTCAGCCCGGTGAGCCGGAGGACTGAGCCATGGCTACCATTGGTAGTTTCACTCAAACCAAAGATGGCGGTTGGACCGGAACCATCCGAACCCTGACCATCAATGCCAAGGTGCGTCTGGTCCCGAACGACGGTCGGGACCACGAGAACGCATCTGCTTATCGCCTACTGATCGGCTTCGACCGTATTGGTGATACTTGGGAGGCAGAGACCTCGGATGGTGAACCCCGCTCCTATCTCCGGGTTCGTCTTGATGATCCGGCTCTGCCGGGGCCGATCAGCGCCAGATTGTTTCTCAATGGAGATGGGGCATCGGCAAAGCTCGTCTGGAATCGCTGCCGACAGTAACTATCACCGCTCTTGTCTTGGCAGTTGCGGGGCCGGAAGACGGCGGGAAGGTTTTCGCATCCACCACAGGATTTCGGACATTTTTGCTCGCCCCAGTTCCCCAACTTTGGACACAGTCTGCTATATGTCCAGTGTCTCCCCCAGTTGCAGTGCATCTTCGATATCAGCCTGTTATCCAGCGTAGGAACTTCAATGCCGACTGAGGTGCTCACCGAACGTGTATTTCCAAATCTCCTTTTTGGCTGACGAACAGGTTAGCGCGGTGCCAGCTCAACCGCTTTCGATGTTTGTCAGTTAACGGGATCGGGTCCCGCCAGCGCAATTCGGCACGGGCGTTATCGCTCAAAGAAGGTGACAAATATGGCTGGCCTTCGTTATCGAATGTCACCAGCCCGCGATCGAAAGCAGCATCCCATAAGGCCGAGAGCAGAAGGCCGTAGACGCTCGGCGTCGCTTGTGCAGGCCTTCCATGGTATAATGTGCGATGCGCGCAGCAGCGCCGTGTCGGCGATCCCGGTCAGCGGGCATCGGCCCTGCCAATAATCGATCAAGCCTGAGCGGAATATGTCCTGGCCGATGCGCTGGACGACAAGGCGTTCGGCCTCCGTCGTTGTTGGCAAATCCTGGACCTTGGTCACGAACTCGCGAAGCGGGGCATCCGGAAGGCTTGCCGCCAGTTGGTAGATACGTGGCAACACGGCATAAACTGGGCCGAGCGTGTCGAAAGCGTAGCGGGCAAGGCCCGGTCCGGGCAGGTCCTTGCTTGGAAGGTCCAACTCTTCAATGACGCCTGAATGATCAAGGGCGAGAAACCAAGGGCCTTGTGCGCCTGCCGCGGCGAGGTGGATGGTGCCGGGTACCGTGGTCGAACTGAAGACCGCTCAGCCCTCGCTTTCGCCCAGCTTTCGGCGAAAGCCATTCTGAAACGCAACCTTGTCGCATTCCTGCCGGATGACGAATGGCTGGGGCGCTTCGATCATTTTATCGGCCCTCACAGGTTGCGGCGCAGCAATCTTTCATTGCCGGGCGCTCCGCGCAAAACCTCACGCTGCCAAGACGCTTTATTGACATCCTGCGGCGGCTTTGTTGTCGTTGTGATCAAATATTGAAAAGTTCTACCAGCCAATTCTTCTTCGAGAGCCCTTACAAGCCGGAAATGCTCATCATAGATCGTTTGACCCAAATCAGCCTCGCGCGGGCTGTCGTGGATCAGAAACGCGGGGATGCGCGTTTGGCCTTCAATGCTCAGACAAAGACAAGCCAGATCGAACGCGAGCACTTTCAAAGATTGAATTGCGGCTGTTCGCCTATCGCCCCCGGCCTCCACCCCAATTTCAAGGCCTTTGCCAGTTAGACGCACAATACCATTGGCTTCGTCACCGAGAAGGCGTCGAATAATAGCTGAGAACTTTTGCCTTACAGCATCTATAGCCTTTGCTTGATTACCTTCAAATCGCCGAAGTTGATCGCGGATGCGATGTAAATCTCCTTCCAGTTATTTGATCTTGACTTCGGCACCCGTCAGCTCATCGACAATTTCTGTGGAGCGCTGAACATCCTCGATAAGCCGGGTAGCAGTACGCCAGTTTGTGTTTCGAGCGTCAGCGGCCTTTTGAAGGCGATCCAATCTTTGTGCCGCCTGCTCCGCCTTTTGGCGGGCCAGAGCGACAGCGGGCTTTAGGGTATCAATTTCAGCCTTAACGTTAGCTATCGTTTGTTGCTGGGCCTCAATTTCCTGCTTTTTCGCTTCCCATCGCGCGCGACACTGCGCTTGATCATGCAGCTTGTGAGAAAGCTTACAGCGTTCCGCTACCGCTATGTCGATTGGCACCTCGCAGATGGGGCAGACCGGACTGGCTGCGGATTCCGCTGCTGCCGAAAGCCCCGGAATTTCACTCCTCATCTGCATGAGCAACTTTTCTTCGAGAGGCAATTTTGCATCAAGTTCAGCGGCTTTCATTTCAGCGCTGTGAAATGCGTTTTGTGCATTTTTGGAGGCACGCCGAGCTTCATTGAGTTCGGGGCTACCGCCTGACGGAATTTTTGCCGCTGCCGCGTGTTTCTCCTCCGCGACCGACTTCAGGAACTCCAGCAGAAGCGACCCATCCGGCAATGATTCGCCGCTAAGGCCGAGATCGCGAACGAGGCGGTCCAGGCGCCGCTTTTGATCCCATTCGAGAAAAGATTTTTGCCGCTTTGCTTGATCGAGTTGGTTTGCGAGGTCCTGTTCCTGGTGCCGTGCGGCTTGCTCTTCTTCCGTAATGGCGTTTAGAAACGCCCGCATTGCAAGCAAACATGGCCCTTTCGCGTCACCACTTGCAGGTTGTGGTGTGTCCGACCCTGACGCCGGCGAACGCCAGTCGAGTACGTCATCAAAACGGCATTCCTGATCGCGCGCAGCCCACGCGAGGGCAACCGGCCAGGCCCGCTGACCGGTCGACAGTCTCGCCAGTTGGGAGGTCCCTTTGCCAAGGATCTTGCCCTCAATGGCGTCGATGAGCAGCTCTATGCCGGTCGCCGGCCCCTCCATTTTCGCAACGACATCGAGGTTGCCGCCTTCGATAGCAAAGTGCTTGCGGCCAATGCCAAGCGGTCTCGTTACCGCCCAACATACCCCATCAAGCATGACTTCAGCACCGACGACGCCGTTTAGAAATTCCCTGGAGATGGCATCGCGCTGGACCTCATCGGCGAAGCGGGACTCACCGAGGCAGTAACGCAGCAAACGGCAGAACAGAGTCTTTCGGCTGCCATGGCCGATTGCACGTCCACCTCCTTCCAGATCATCACCCCCATCAGGCGACCAGATGATGTTGAGCCCAGGCCGCAACTCAATGTCTCGAATAAGCTCGCCGCCCGGCTCTTGCCAGATTTTCAATCGCCGAACCCAAAGCCTCGGCTCCGTGAGCCCCCTCGGAACCTCAATGCTCAGTGGCGGAACCGGGAAGAGATCATCCATTTGCGACATTTCCGATCCAGCCCCGAATCTCTCCAGGAGCTGCCTCTATGGTTGCGTCGATGTCCAGTTTTCGCAGCGCATTGATGACAAATCGTGCACGCCCCTCTGGCCATCCGGCTGTGTCAAATCTTTCAAGACCCGTGCCCGGTGCCCAGGTTCTGGCTGCGATATCCTCGAGCAATCGACCGTTGCCACGGTGATTGGTGATGGCGGCATTCCATCCCGGCGTGGTCCGGGCAGAGAAGCCGATGACATTCCCGGAGCGAGGCTCTGCTTCCTGGCCCACCAGCCGCCGCCAATGGGCTTGATCTTCCGGTGGCAGAAGAGGCGTCAAAAGATGGGGTTCAAGCATGATCGCTGCGGTCAGACGGACGGTGCGGATTGGGGCTGGCCCATCCAACGATTTCAGAATTGCCGCGAGAGCTGCCGAAGGATCGTGCTGCGGCGACGGCGCTGCACGAGCCCAAGTCGCGTCTGGAAGGTTCTCGAGCGGCGGAAGCTGGATCGTTTGCTGTTTGGCGGCGGACGTGGCGTCTGTCATGCCAAGAGCAGCAAACGTACCGTCTGCTACCATGCGGTCCCAGGCTTCCAGGACCAGACGGCGGGTTCGGTATTCCCCGTATTGGCGGATTTCCTTTTCCTTCAGCACGCGGAAGGTCTCCGACGGGTAGTCGGGGCCCTTCACGTCGGTGGAATCCAGGATGTATCGCACCTCATCCCGGTCCAGGCCGTAGGCGCGGGCGTAAAAGGCGTCCAGATCGGCCCGCAGCAGGGCGCGCCGTTCCTGATCCCAGCGGAAGGGCGGGCCGTCATAGCCCAGGTCACGGGCGAAGGGGGCGAGACTGTGTGAGGTGTACGTGAGTTCCAGGACCTTGGGCACGATGAAGGAGAGGCGGGGTTCGGTGTAGAAGGTGGGGGAGAGAACGGGGAACTGGGCAATGACGTTCTTGCGAATGTGGGTGCCACCAACTTTCGATTGAGCAGCATAGTCGAGGGCAAGCGTATTCAAGTTGGCAAGCAGGGATGCGGATAGACTAGCTGGTTCAATGTTTGCCAACAGTAACGACAGGGTATCATCCGTAGCGCAAATCGGAAAAACTGTGCAAATAACCGTTCTTTCGTCCATAGAGCGTGCGATATCGCGCCAGCCCATGAGCCATTCACGGCGCCAGCCTTTATCGTGAAGTCTAATCTTTACCTCGTCGGCTGGCACGAACCGGCCGTCACCATGCCATTCCAACCCTTCGGCCTTGACGGCTTCAGTGAGTCCAAACCTGTGATCAAATATATTGATATCCCCACCCCTAAATACAGATACTAAGTCATCGCGTGGGCCCGCGTTGACGTAGCTCTCAAATAGCTCTGCATCAATTCGGTTTGATCCAGAGAAAAAATTCAAAATTACAATGGTGTTAAAATCTGATCTCTCAAATTAATGCCCAGTCTCAATGAGTATTTTACTGTTCTGGTAAATTTTGGCCGTTAAACTTGCATCTGCGCGCGACCGGAATACTGGCGCGGTACGCGTGTTGGGATTGAGGCGGGCGATGGACTCGGGCGTAAGAGTGAAATTCCGCTCTGTTTCCGCAAGCTGGGCCGTTTCGGTCAAGAAGAAGGCGAAGTGGGCGAGGCCTTCATTCTTGCCCAGCGTCAGTAAACAGAACTTACAGCTGCGATGCACAGCCGAGAACAACGGCTTGCTATTCTCAAAGTCCACCAACTGCGACAGCCGCCTGCTCTCAACCATCGCCGCAAAGAACGGTGCCGTCGTCGCATCCGTGGCGATTCCTGTCGGCACGATCACTCCAGCCCTCCCCTTTGGCCCTGGAAGGTGGGAGAAGAGCTCGGCGAATAGGGAATAGGTGTTGACCTTACCTCGTGCGGTCAGATCAAAGCGACCGGATTCTCGGGCGAATTCGTTACCTGCATCGAAAGAGCGCTTGGCGACAACGAAGTCCATGTATGCAGATGGATCGTCTTGTTCTAGCAGGGTGCGGAAAAATCGATCTCCGTGCCGCCTTTCCCCATCGACCAGGTCA